>JAICPY010000226.1 GCA_025929585.1 Steroidobacter sp. | reverse complement strand
GTGGCACGGTAGACAGTGTGGCCATCGTCGGAAAGAAACTTGCCGGTGCTCTTCCACTCCCAGGCACCGGCCGTCGCTCCATGGACGAGAACGAATGTGTACTTCTCTGCGGCTGGAGCCGCGTGGACGCCCGCGGAAACCAGAACGAAGAAGCCGATCAGCAGAGCGATGAGACGAAGTGGATGAGTTTTCATGAGTATAAGCGAGCGCGTGTTCGAGAGATTGGAGCGATCGACAGCTTGCCATGCAATGAATCGTCGCGGAATTATCAAAGCGGAATCACTTTACGGACTGGTGGGTATCGCAGAAAGGACGCCCCTCCGTAGAGGGGCGTCGTGCTAACGGCCTGTGCTAAGAGGCCATGTGGAAGAGGGCAACTCAGCGTCCCAGGTAGTTCATCAACCAGGTCATCGCCGGACGAGGTGTGCCGTTGCTTTGAATTAAGCCACTGCCATTCACCCATGTGGAGCCGACCACATATCCCCAAAGGGTGATCCCCGCCACAGACGAATGGTTGTAGAACAGCGGGAACTGCGCCTGCATGATGTTTAGCTGCTCCTGATCGTTGGTTCTGGCGACGTCGTACTCCGAGATGTAGATCGGGAGGCCCAGCGCGGCGACCTGGTTCAGCTTGCTCTGGATGTCATTGACCGACCAACTCTCCAAACCGTGAGCTTGCAATCCGAGCGCATCGACCACGCCGGCATTCACAGCCGGCGTCGCCATTTGGATGAACTCATTGGTATTCCAGCTCAGCACGTTGTAGTCATTGAGAATCAGGATCGAGTTGGGACAATACTGCCGCGCCAGTTGGAACGTGCGGATAATCCAGTTGTTGCCGAACGCGTTTTGCGCATACGCGGCCGGCGCGTGGCCCGGCGTCGCCTCGTTGACTACGTCGATCATCGCCGTATTCGGATAGCGCGCGCAGTAGTCGCGAATCCACTCCTCGATCTCCGCAGCCTGCTCGGACGCGCTCAGCGAGTTGATCCAGCCTGGCGACTGATTACCCCACACGAAGGTGTGCTGCTTGAACGGAATGTCGTTCTCCATCGCGTAGTTGTACGCTCGGTCCAAGCCGCTCCAGTTATATACGTCCCTTGTCGCTTCGACCGAAGCCCATTTGCCCTCGTTCTCCGGCGTGAGCTGATCCCAGTACTGGAGGAAATCGGAGCGGACGTTGCCGTTGGTCGTAATGTTGCCCACGAAGAACGAAGGCATGGGGCCAGGGCCTCCACCACCCCCAGTCACGTTGCCGAAGCCAATGACGCCATTGCAGTGCATCCATTGGCTATAGCCGCCACCGCCACAGCTCCCGTTCGTGTAGAACGCAGTGTTGTAGCTCTGATTCTCGGCTTGACGCGTTTCCTCGTTGACGACGATGTAATCCACTTCGACATCGCGGCTGCCGCCGTCATTGGTGAACGCCAAAGTGATGGCTCCAGTGAGGTTCGTCGAGGCGCTCAAGTTCTGAAAGCTCGTCGTGAGCGTCCAAGTGGCAACCTCGGTATCGTCGACGCGCAAGCTGATGGACTCGCCGCCCGCCGTACCGCGCGCACGCACGGCAATGCTGTTGGCCGAATTGGAGACAGGCCCATATCCGATGGCGCCGTTGCAATGCATCCATTCGCTGTTGGAGCCGCCGCCACAACTCCCATTTGCGTAGAGCCCGGTGTTGTAGCTTTGATTCTCCGATTGGCGGGTTTCCCCGTTGATGATGATGTAATCCACTGCGACGTCGCGTGAGCCCCCATCATTGGTGAACGCCACAGTGATGCTGCCGTTGAGACTCGTCGAGGCGCTGAAGCTCTGGTAGCTGGTGGTCAAGGACCAAGTCGCAACGGTTGAATTGTCTACGCGCAGCGAAATCGATTCGCCGCCAGCGGTACCGCGCGCGCGCACCACGATGGTGTTGGAGCCATTCTGTGCGTCAGCTTTGGTTACGAGCCCGGTTCCTAACAGGGCAGTGAGTGCAATGATTCCAGTGACCATGGGCCTCATGGTCGATGTGAGCCACTCGAGGTTCCGAGCTCTCATGCTTGCTCTAAAGGCTTCCATTGAACATCTCCTCCATTCGTCTAGATTACCGTCAACAAAGTGAACTCCGTTTAACGGCGAAAGGAGGAACCTGCATTGTCATGCAGGCTCCAGACTACCAGCGACAATGTGCATCGCCGGCAAGGTCAATTCATTTCTTCGTGATTGCGTGTGGGCGCATCGCTCGGTTCCCATGAGAGTCACGCGCTTCAGCGTGGATTGCAGCGTCCTCTTAGCTGCTGCTAGTCCTTGCACAAACAGTAGCGCTAGTGTTTCTCAATACTCAGACAAATGCAAACTTCGTCCACGAGAATTTATGTCCAGCGTTGACATGACATCGTCCGCGATCTTTTTGCGAGAAGCGTTAGATGAGCCATTTAGAATGAGCTTACGAGTGAACCAATCAGATTCGACAGATTGCAATCAGCATCGCTCGTCACGGCGCCGAAACTGGTAATTTTTTTCAACTACGCGTGAGGTCACAGGCCGCACTCAGTGCGTAGCACTCGCTGTGACAACCCGATTTCTAGTTGGACAAGCCGATAATTGTTCTGAAGAGAGTCGAAGGCTCACGTCTACATGTGAGCAAGACAGAAGGCACGGGAATGCCATGACGTATGCTCGCAATAACCTCGTGTCGTTGAACGACACACTCTTACTACTACTACTCCTGCAATTGATCGACATGGATGCGGGGAATGCGGGTGTCGCATGGAGCATTCACTGCGTGTCTTCCCACGTCCATGGCGGCCGCAAGTTGTCGCCCGCTGTGTGCGGCGCGCCTGGCTATCGGGCTTTGATGATCGTCGGTCGCGACTATTCACACCGCGAGGAACGGCTGGAGAAGGTAAAGTGAGGAGAGTCGTGAACTAGGGAGACCCACAATGAACTTTCAAGAGGCGAAGAAAAACCCGATGGGCGTATTTGGCACGCCGGAGGCGCTGGAGTCTTCGACCGAGTTTTCGTCGGAACAAAAGCGCGTCATCCTGATGCAGTGGAAGGATCAACTGCTGCAGCTGCTTACCGCGGACGACGAGAGCATGCTGCGCCACAACGCGAAAGCAGGTGCGAATGCAGATTGTCTGAGGCGCATCACCGATATCCTCACGCGCCTTACGCCTTGACTGGGCGTGTGGCGTTCGTCCGCCGGCAAGGCGCAGAACAATGACCAGACAACAGCGGAGTTTGGATGAAGAAGATCATTCGCGTCGGACTACTGATCGTCATGGTCGTCCTGGGATTCACGGTTGTGTTTCCAGAATGGTTCGATCTCAAAGATCAGGTTGTTGTCGAACGACAGGAGGAGCAGGCGGAAGCTGAGCGGCAGCAGCAAGATGCGAAGAACAAGCAGCAATACGAGACCGAAGCGGCAGCTCTGAATGCACTACAGCCCCAAGCGGAAGCGTTTGCAGAAGAAGTCTGGCGCGCCGTGGATGCGCGGAACTATCTCGCGCCGTTCGATCGCGGAACTTCGCGTTTTCGATCAGCCCAAGCGCCGGCAGATGTCGAGAGGCTTCTAGGCATTCATACAGCGCTGGGTCCGAAGCTCGATGCGGTGGAAGCAGCGTCTAAGCCCGGCTATGACGCCGCAGCGCTGTCGCGTGCGTATCCCAATCACGGTCCGAAGCTGATCGTTGAATCGCAACGATGGAGCCGCAACGCCATGGCACTTCGAACGCTCGAGCTCTCGCACGAGTCGGAGCAGCTGAGAATCGACGCGATAGTGTTGGATGTGTTCCTGTATCCCGGCGAGGAAAGTGCGATCGCGAGCGATATGCGACGTGCGCACGTATTCAGGTAGGTTGCTATCTATGCTGGCAGACAAAGTCCGCTCGCTGCCGATCACCGGCTCGAGTACCGGCTGCCTGAAAAGTTTCCCGAGCGCGTGTGCAAAGCCTTCGATCGCCTAAGCCGCGAATGTCCAACTTTGAAAAGTCTCGAGTGGGGCGGGGAGGGCAGCGGATGCGCCAAGTGTTGAGTGCCGGAGCGGGCTGACCATCACCCCGCTGCGCTTCGCCTCTCCTTGCAGCGAGAGGCGAAGCGTCTTTCTTCCTGCTTCGCTTGCATGAAGTGCCTGAACACCACTCCGCGACTTTCGGGCACGCTTCCTGGTGTTCAATGCACTGACGCGTGGCCCTGCGTGTCGCCTCCCTCGTACTGCGCGCATGAAACCTCGGGATTCCAGTCGACGAAAGTGCCCTTTGGATTTTCCTTCCAGGCCCAAACGTGTAGCTGGTAGTTCGCTGGCGAGCGGAGCCGATTGGGTGCACCCAAGTAGTGGAATAACTGGCCTCCCACCGCTGGAGGTCCTTGGTTCTCAGCATCCCATTGCTCAGCCAGGACGAAATATTCGACGGCGACCAGTTGTAGCCGTCCGTTGCGCGGTTCGTATACGAGGATCTCGGGTTGGTTCACGTCGATGTGTCCGTCTGCGAGATAAGCTTCGTTGACGTAGTGAACCCCCATTGCACCTTCGTTGGGACCGGTTGCGCAACTGCCGGAGGAAACGTAGCCCGCTGCCGTCGCAGTATTTACGTCGAGATAATCTCGCGTCGCCGCTCGCACGGCGCGCACGATTGGAGAACGAGCAGTGTGGCCGTCGTTTTCGGCAGCGCTTACCACGGTCGCAGGTCCAGCCAGCGCGACGGCGGCGAGGATCGCGAGAGGACGACGCATTTCAGTTGTTTCAGCAATCATCGATCGTAAAGAAGTCATATCCGCATATCCTTCACTCAAGGGTATGCATAGCTATACGCC
>JAICPY010000109.1 GCA_025929585.1 Steroidobacter sp. | reverse complement strand
GCGTTTTGTAGTGCTTACCAAACTCGACCGCGAGCGGCAAACCCACGTACCCGAGGCCGATGACACCGATTTTGCAGTCGCGAAGGCTAAATTGAGGCATATGTCCGGAAGGGCCGAAACCCGCAATCCTTAAGTGTGTTATTCGATGGTCCGCTGCGCGGGGGCGAAGCATGCCACAGAACCTGGCCTGAAATAGAGAGCTGGATCACTGAGGTGTAGGAGAGAAGGCGATCGGGGATAGCGGATGGGCGATAGGCGGAGTGAACACGGCGCTCGTCGCGAATGCGCTCCGACTATCCCCTATCCCCTATCCCCGATCCCCGATCGCCTTCTCTCTCATCACAACAGGTACACGATGGCCCAAAGCCCCGTCAGTGTCATCGTGACTGTATAGGGGAAGGCCATCAACAGCATGCGCCCATATGAGAGCCGAATCAGTGGCGCCAACGCAGATGTAAGCAAGAACAGAAAGGCAGCCTGTCCATTCGGGGTGGCGACACTTGGAATGTTAGTCCCGGTGTTGATGGCAACGGCGAGCAAATCGAACTGTTCGCGCGTGATCACGCCTTCCAAGAGCGCAGCCTTGACCTCTGTGATGTAGATCGTGGCCACGAAAACGTTGTCACTAATTGCCGATAATGCCGCATTGGCGAGATAGAACATCGCGGTCTGCGCATCGCCTTCGAGTTGCAAAACTGCGGTGACAACCGGCTCGAATAAATGTTGGTCATGCAACACCGCAACGATCGCAAAGAACACCACGAGCAGTGCTGTGAATGGCAGCGCCGCTTCGAATGCCTTGCCGATCCGATGCTCATCCGTGATCCCCGTGAACGAGGTTGCAAGCACGATGACGAGCAAGCCGATGATGCCGACCTCCGCCAAGTGAAAGGCGAGCGCGAAGATCAGGATGACAGCGGTAACGCCTTGAATGATCAAGATTGCAATGTCTTTCGATGTACGGTTTCGCTTCTGCTCCTCGTTGTAGTCATGGAGTACATGTCGCACCGCTGCAGGCAGCTGAGTTCCGTAACCGAACCAGCGAAATCGTTCCACAATCGCACACGTCGCCAAGCCGACGATGAACACCGGGATGGAGACTGGAGCCACCCGAACGAAGAACTCGATGAAGTCCCAGTCCGCCTGTTTTGCGATCAGCAAATTCTGCGGCTCGCCGACTTGCGTCATCACTCCGCCCAGCGCTGTACCAACAGCTGCGTGCATCATCAGGCCACGCAGGTACGAACGGAATGCATCCAGCTCCGATCGGTGCAGCTCGTGAATGCCTTCGTCGAACCCGATATCGTGTTCGGCGTCGTATTGCTTACCGGAAGCGAAGCGATGAAAGACTTGATAGAAGCCGGCGCCGATGGTGATCAACACAGCCAATACCGTCAGCGCATCCAAAAAGGCCGAGAGCACCGCTGCTGTAAAACAGACGAGCAAGGACAGCAATAATTGCGAGCGCACTCCCAACAGAATTTTCGTGAAGGTAGTCAGCAACAACTCCTTCAAGAAGTAGATGCCGGCGACCATGAAAATGAGGAGCAAAAGGACTGGCAGAGCCGTAACGGTCTCGTTATAGACCGACTCAGGCGACGTGAGTCCAATCAATACCGCCTGGATCGCAAGCAATCCGCCGGGCTGCAACGGATAGCACTTAAGTGCCATCGCCAGCGTGAAGATGAATTGGATTAGCAACAGCCAACCGGTGATCACGGGCCCATGTGCGCCGAATGCGAACAGCACGATCGGATTGATGATCAAGAATCCGACGATCGTGGCTTTGTACCAGCTAGGCGAATTGCCCAGGAAGTTCTTTGCGAGCGCTTGAGTTAAGGTCATTGAAGAGGGTGAGCGGCGGATGGCGGACGGCGGATGGTGAAAGAGAAAGAATAGCGTTGTTTACAGTCCAAATCTCGAACATGCGGCACGATTGCTAGACAAAGCGGCTGGGCGCGCAGGAGCGCGCCTGAATCTTCACTGTGTGCGGTCCGCCGTCTGCCGCTCACCCCAAACGGCCTTTCCACCGCTGATCTTGTCTATCATCGCCATGACACGATCGTGCGCTGAGAGTTCTTCTTCGGTTGCGCGCACGACGCGAAGCCTTCCGGCGGGACGGGATAAGAGAGGCGCGGGTTCGAAGGTGATATGCAATCGCGTTTCGGTTGTTTCGCCGAGCACCAGCGCCGTTTGGCCTCCGGTCATCGCCAGGTACACATCGCAGAGGATCTGCGCGTCGAGCAAAGCGCCGTGCAATTCGCGACGCGAGTTATCGACCCCGTATCGCTTGCACAAAGCATCCAAGCTGTTGCGTTGCCCTGGATGCAATTGACGCGCAAGCGGCAACGTGTCAACGACAGAGCAGAGACTGCGCATGGCCCGAGGCGTACCCGGCAGCCGTTTCAGTTCGGCATCGAGGAATGCAAGATCGAACGCCGCGTTGTGAATGATCAACTCGCCGCCGGTCAGGAACTCCAGCAATTCCTCGGCGATCTCCGCGAAGCGCGGTTGTTGCGCCAGAAACTCATTAGTAATCCCGTGCACCTGCACCGCGCCGCGATCCACTTCGCGATCCGGACGCAAGTAGCGGTGAAACGTGCGCCCGGTCTTGCGCCGATTGAACAACTCGACACAACCGATTTCGATGACTCGATGACCCTGCTCAGGTTCCAGACCGGTGGTTTCTGTATCGAGAATGATTTGGCGCATTAGGAGTAGAAGGCGATCGGGGATAGCGGATAGGGGATAGTCAGATGCCGAGGGATCGGCTGCAAGTGAAGAGATGCCTCACGCATTCAAAGGAACGCCGGGTTTGATTTGTACTATGGCGCACGCTCGGTTCCTCTTCTGACCATCGCCTATCGCCCATCCCCGATCGCCTTCTATCCTTCCACCGCTTCTTCTAACGCTTTCACCACTCTGATCTGCTGTTCCTCCGTCAGGTACGGATGCATGGGCAAGCTGAGCACGCGCTCCGCGACGGCTTCGGAGATTGGGAAACTTCCGGGGCCCTGACCCAAGGCCGCAAATACGGGCTGGAAGTGCAGCGGCACAGGATAATGCACGGCGGTCGGAATACCTCGCGCCTTTAGGCCTGCTTCGATACGCGCGCGATCTCTCACCTGGATGGTGTACTGCGCGTAGACACTGGTGCATTCGGGGGCGAGATAGGGCACGACTACTCTGCCCTGCCGATCTTCCGTCTCACTGAATGCTTCGCGAATCAGATCGCTATATCGTTGACCGATGCGAGATCGCGCTTGCACCTCATCTTCGAACACTTCCATCTTGGCGAGTAGAACAGCTGCCTGCAACGTATCGAGACGACCGTTGATGCCAAGACGAGGATGGTGATACCGGCGATCTTGGCCGTGCACGCGAATCTCGCGCATCGTTTTCGCCAGATCATCATCGTCTGTAAACAACGCGCCCCCATCGCCATAAGCACCGAGAGGTTTCGAAGGGAAGAAAGAAGTGGAACCCACCTCGGATAAGGCGCAGGAGCGTTTGCCTTTATATAGAGCCCCAAAGCTCTGGGCCCCATCTTCGATGACGGGAATACCATGGCGACTTGCGACTTCGTTGATTGCGTCGAAGTCGGCACACTGTCCATACAGCGAGACGGGCATGAGCGCTTTGGTTCTCGGCGTGATCGCGCGTTCGATCAGCGCGGGATCGATGTTGTACGTGCGTTCATCGATGTCGACAAAAACCGGTTTCGCGCCCGCAAGCGCAATCATCTCGCCCGTCGCGATGAACGTGAATGGCGAGGTGATGACTTCATCACCCGGTCCGATGCCATAGGCCATCAGCGCCATTAGCAATGTGTCGGTGCCGCTCGATGCAGCGATGCAGTGCTTCGCACCGACATAGCTGGCAAGTTCGCTTTCCAACTCGACCGTCTCGCCACCGAGAATGTACTGGCCATGATCCAGAACCTTCTGAATCCGCGCGTTCACCGAATCGTGAATGCGTCGGTATTGAGTTTTGAGATCTATGAAGTCCATGGAGAAGCGGTTCGTGATTAGGGGTAGGGGGTAGTAAGAACTGAAGAGAGCCGAATGATACCGTCTCTGCTGTCTTACTACCCCCTACCCCCGAATCATTACCCCCTTTTCTCGAGCATCGCGGTCAACGTGGCCGTCAAGCCGCGCCGTCGGCTCGATGAGACCGCCCACGACCTTCGGCCGGAGCTTGCGCCAGCGTGGACGAATGGGCGTCAGCGTGTACACGCGCTTGCGTGCTTTGATGGAATAGCCGCCTGCGAACAACGGCCATAAATGTTTGCCGCTGCGCTCGAAGAAATTCTGAGAAGACGGCGCAGCCGATCCCCACGGCAGCGTGAAGAGGTATCTCTGTGCGTCGACGATTTCGAATCCCAAAAGCTTGAGCCAATCCCTGAGCCTGCCTTCGCCGATCATTCGTTCGAGTCCTGGTGGGAATCCATCGCGCGCAAATAAGTGACGAACGCCCCAACTCGACAAGGGACGGAATCCGAAAATGATCAAATGCCCTTCGCCGGAGAGAATCCGACCCACCTCGCGCAAGATCTCGTGGGGTTCCGGCTCGTATTCGAGTGTGTGAGGCAACATCACGGCATCGACGGAATCCGATGCGATGGCCAGAGAGTCCGTTCGGGAGCGAATCGTGCTTCGAGCGCTTTCGCTTCGATCGCCATGCCACGCCAAGACGGAACGCCACTGAGTACGGGCCTCGGCGATCAAACCATCGTCCTCACCCCAAAGCCCGATCTGAAGAAGCTGCCAGCCGAATACTTGAGCGAGCGCTTCGGAGGCCAGCTTGCGCTCGAGCGCGTACACCCGCTGTCCGAGCGGGGAACGCAGCCAAGCATGTAAATCGTTGCTGGGCGATGAGGTCATGGGCAAAGCATACAACGCTGAGTCGAGCGGAACATCGCTCTGATCTTCAAGTGCAATGCGCGGCTCCGTCTCTTTTTTCCCTCACTTTTCGCCCTTGCCCCATATCGAGCGCGCAGGTTTAATACGACCTGCTCCCGCTACCTCCGGACGGGTCTGGAATGTTGAAGGTCTCGGCCGTTCGAGCGTTCTCTGACAATTACATTTGGCTAATCCATTCGCCGCGGGATGCGACTCAAGTGGTAGCGGTTGACCCGGGTGACGCACGCCCAGTCGAAGCGGCCTTCGAACAAGGCTTAAAACTCGCCGGAATTCTGGTCACGCATCGGCACGCCGATCATGTGGGCGGAGTCGAACAGCTCATTCAACGCGAGCCAGTGCCGGTATTTGGCCCGACCGCAGAGAAGGTTCCCGGACGTGCTCGCAGGGTTCGAGAGGGTGATTCCGCGGCCTTCCCGAACCTTGGCCTCGAGTTCAGCGTGCTGGACATCCCAGGGCACACAGCCGGCCATATCGCCTTCGTCGGCCACGGCGCGGTGTTTTGCGGTGACACGCTGTTCAGTGCCGGTTGCGGGCGTGTGTTCGAGGGCACTGCGGAACAAATGTTGGCATCGCTTGCCAAACTGGCCTCGCTGCCCGAGGAGACCCAGGTCTACTGCGGTCACGAATACACCATAAACAACCTGAAATTTGCATTGGCGGTTGAACCCGACAACGTACAAAGCGTTGAGTATCTCGAAGAATGTCGGGCGCGCCGCACACGAGATGAGGCAACGGTGCCATCGACGATAAGGCGTGAGAGGAATGTGAATCCGTTCCTGCGCTGCGATCGGCAGAGTGTGAAGCAAGCCGCGGAAGCCAAGGCCGGCCGCAGGTTACAGAGTGACACTGAAATTTTCGCCGTAATTCGCCAATGGAAAGACGGCTTTACATCGTGAAGCTCACGGGGTGCTGCAACGCACTTTCGGGGCCAATGAGGCGTACCGGGCCCCCGGGACGCGGAGGGGTCGGTCGATGATTCAAACCTGCAGCAGGCTGCCGTACGCGGCAATTCTTGCAATTCTTCTCGCGGCATTTACCGCCGGCTGTAGCACGACCCGCCCAACAGAGGAAACCTTTCTCGACACGGAGAAGGCCGCTGCGCTCGTCGGCAAACTCGATGAAGCATTGATCGGTACGTCCGGCCCCGACCAAGTCGAAGACGCGATCGAGACGTTGGACCAGCAAACGGAATCCGACCCTCCGCTGGTCCGAGAGTTGGCCGGCGCACCACCTTCGCTCCCTGTCCCCAGCGACCTGTTCGACCGGATCCGCGACGGCTTTCTGTTGAGCGATGTCGAGCACGGCTCGATCGACAAGGAACAGAAGTGGTTCGCCAAACACCCCACCTATCTCGACCGCACGTTCAAGCGTGGCGAAAGATATCTGTTCCACATCGTGAGCGAAATCGAAGCGCGCAAGATGCCGATGGAGCTTGCCTTGCTGCCGATCGTGGAAAGCGCATTCAATCCCGTGGCCTACTCGCGCGCTCGCGCATCCGGCCTTTGGCAGTTCATCCCGGGGACGGGCCGACGCTACGGGCTCAAGCAGAATTGGTACTACGACGGCCGGCGTGACGTGCTCGCCGCAACCACGGCAGCTTTGGACTACCTGGAATTTCTGGCTAACGAATTCGATGGCGATTGGTTGCTCGCAGTCGCCGCTTACAACACGGGCGAAGCCAATGTCGCTCGCGCGATCAGGCGTAATCGCGAGGCAGGCAAGCCGACGGATTTTTTCAGCCTCAAGTTGCCCCGCGAGACACGAGCCTACGTTCCGAAGCTGCTCGCCATGCGACGCATTGTCGCTGACCCTACGGCACACAATTTGGCGTTTGCGCCGATTGCGAACGAACCGTATTTCGAGAAAATCGACGTTGCTGGGCAAATCGATCTGAATGTCGCCGCCGAGCTCGCGGGTCTATCCAAAGAGGAGCTCATCGCGCTCAATCCGGCCTTCAACCACTGGGTCACCGATCCCGAAGGGCCTCACTATCTGCTGATCCCGACAGCCAAGTCGGAGCTCTTTAGCGCCGCCGTTGCCGCGCTGCCGCCCGAGGAACGTGTGCGTGTTGTGTATCACCGCGTTCACAAAGGAGACACCCTCGGCGGTATTGCCAGCAAGTACGGAGTATCAGTCGCCGCGCTGCGCGCAACGAACAAGATCCGTGGCTCGATCATTCATCCCGGACAAGATCTTTTGGTTACCGCGGCTCCGCGCACCAGTGACGCGAGCGCTGTCGTTGCCGCTGCTGATGCAGCAATCGAGAGGCAACCGCCCCGCGCGCGCCGCAGCGTCTCCAACCGCCACGTCGTGCGACGCGGCGAGACGCTCTGGAGCATCGCGCGCGCTCATGGCACGACGATGGATAGACTGGCTGCAACGAACGGCTTATCTCGCAACGGCACGTTGTCGGTCGGCCAAGTACTGGCGCTTCCAGGCACTGCAACGCTTGCTTCCACCGACGCAAGCAGCGTTGCGCAAGCCGTCACGTATGTAGTGCGCTCCGGCGATACGTTGTCGCGGATCGCGACAAAATTCCAAGTGCGCTTACGAGATCTGCTTGGCTGGAACGATCTATCCTCACGCAGCATCATCAAGCCCGGCCAGCGGCTCGTCATGTATGTCGATGACCGCCGCGCGGGAATCTGATCGGATAGAAGGCGATCGGGGATAGCGGATAGGCGATCGTTCAGAAGAGCACCCATGCGCTTCGTTCTGATTATCCCCTATCGCCAATCGCCTTCCCTCCTACTCGAGCTCCGCAATGTCGTTTGGAGAAGAAGGTAGGAAAGAAGGCGATCGGGGATAGCGGATAGGCGATAGCGGGATAACGGCATCGCCGTCGCCTTCTCTCATCTTCTTACTATCCGCTATCGCCTATCCCCTATCGCCTTCTATCTTTACACTACCGTCCTTTTCGCACAGATGACGGAGTGTCCCCATGGGTTTTCTAGCCGGAAAGCGCGCTTTAATCGTTGGATTGGCGACTGAACGATCCATTGCGTATGGCATCGCGGCAGCGATGCGGCGCGAAGGTGCGGAATTGGCGTTCACCTATCAAGAACGCTTCAAAGATCGCGTCGAAACGATGGCGAAGGAGTTCGGTTCGAATCGCGTGTTCGAAATGGATGTGGGGAGCGATGAGAGCATCGATAGCGCGTTCTCAGGCCTGAAAGCCGCGTGGGACGGTCTAGACATCATTGTCCACGCCGTGGCCTTCGCACCGAGCGATGCGATTCGAGGCGGGTTTGTCGAATCCACAACGCGCGAGAACTTTCGAATCGCGCACGATATCTCGAGCTATAGCCTGACCGCGATCGCTAAAGCGGCACAGCCGATGATGCAGGGCCGTGCCGGAGCGTTCGTCACCCTCACCTACCTGGGTGCCGTGCGATCCCTGCCGAGCTACAACGTGATGGGATTGGCCAAGGCAAGCCTGGAGGCAAGCGTGCGTTTCCTCGCCGCAGATCTCGGCCCACAAGGAATTCGCGTAAACGCGATCTCCGCAGGACCGATCAAGACGCTAGCGGCCGCGGGCATCGGCGGCTTCCGCAAGATGTTGAGCCACGTTGCTTCGATCGCGCCTCTACGCCGCAACGTGACCGTCGAAGACGTTGGTAACACCGCCGCGTTCTTATGCTCGGATCTAGCATCCGGCATCACAGGCGAAGTGATCTACGTCGACGCAGGCTTCAGCACTGTCGGAATGTCGTTTGGGGAGGAAGGGTAGGAAAGAAGGCGATAAGGGGATAGCGGATAGGGGATAGTCAGAGAGCAGCCATGCGCACATGGGTGGCTCAGCATGTTCTGCTCTGACTATCCCCTATCCCCTATCGCCTTCCCTCCTAATCAAACACCTTCTCGTTCTTGACGATGTCGGCGTTGCGCACGGCTTCTTCGATGTACGCGACGAATTCTTCGTTGCCAGTTTGGCGCTCCGCCACACGTCGCCGGTTTGTCCGCGCCTCTGGTGCTTCCGTCGCGGGATCGCCATTGCGTACTTGGGTAATGGTGAAGACGGCATAGTTGCCATCGGCCGTAGCTGTGCCTGCATAGTGCGGCGAAGCTTCGGCGATCTTGCCTGGCGCGACATCAAAGGCCGCTTGCGCAACCGCTTGCGGGACGACGTTGTCTTGGCGTGCGACGAATCGCGTACCGACCGCTGAAATGCCGGCCGAGGTGAGCACCTCGCTCCAGGCTTCGCCCTTCTGCAACCGCTCGAGCACTTCCGTACCTTTCTTCACTGCAGCTTCTCGGGCAGCCTGCATTTTTAGTTGCGTTTCGATCTGAGCACGAACTTCCGACAGAGGACGTGGCTCCGCAGGCGTGTGCTTAGTAACGCGCAGGACTATTGCCTTATCTTCGCCAACAGGCAGGAGTGGGCTATTTTGGCCTCGTTCCAACACATCTTCGCTGAATACAGCTTCGACAAGGCCGGGATCCGACCCGAGCTCGCCCCCACCCTCGCGCGTAAAGCCGGTCACTGTCTTGAGCGGCAACCCCATGGCTTGGGCAACTGACTCGAGCTCGGTCAAGCTCTCGAAGGCGAGATCCCCGAGCTTCTGAGACTGATCGTAGAACAGCGATTGCGATTGCTCCGAGCGGTAGTCCGCTTCGAGCTCTGCTCGTACTTCGTCAAAAGAACGCAAGTGCCCCGCCTCGACTTCATCCAGCTTGAGCACGTGATAGCCGAACTGGGTTTTCACGGGGCCACGAATCTCACCCGGGTTCATGCTGAAGAGCGCTTCTTCGAACGGGCCGACAAACATGCCTCTTTGCGCCCATCCGAGATCACCGCCTTGTTGAGCTGATCCAGGATCCTTGGAGTTCTCTTTCGCTAATTGCGAGAAATCCGCTCCGCCCTTTGCCTTCTCTGTGAGATCGGCTGCTTTCTTTTCCGCCGCCGCATCATCGAGTCCGTCCTCGGTCGTAACCAAAATGTGGCGCGCTTTGCGACGCTCAGGCGACTCGTACTTTTCCTTCACCTGTTCATAGTATTCGCGTAGCGCTTCTTCGCTCACATCGACTGCGCTTTCCGCTCGGCTTCGATCGAGCTCCACGTACTGAACGTCAGCTTTCTCCGGAAGCAGGTATTGGTCCTTGTTCTCGTCGTACCATTTCTGGATTTGCTCGTCGGTGATCGATATCTGCGGCAGGAAATCATTCGCCGCGATCAGCGCATAGTCGATCTCACGTTCCTGTTTTTCGATCTCATATCTGCGATCGAGCTCGAATGGCAGCGCAAACGCGGAATCGACGATACCGCTCTGCAATTGTCGGATCAGCGTTTCGGATCGCAGATCAGCCTCGAACTGCGCTTCGCTCATACCATTGGAACGCAAAACGGCGTTGTAGCGATCTTTCGAGAACTTGCCATCCACTTGGAATTCAGGAATGGCGACCACGCGTTCAACTAGCGCGGTGTCTGAGACTCGATAATTGAAATCGTGGGCTCTTTGCTCGAGCAACTCCTTACGCACGAATTGGTCGAGAATCGCCGCTTGCTGGGACTTCACCATTTCCTCGGGCAATTCGGCTCGCATCATCTGCTGCAGCCGCGATTGCTGCTGCTGCCATGCGCGGCGCACTTGCTGTGCCGAGATCCGCTCTCCGTCAACTTTCGCCGCGTAGCTGCCGGCGCTGGTTCCAAAATCGACACCCCAGAAGATGAATACCACTGCGATCACAATGATGAAGAACCAGGAAACCCAGCCCGTGATTTTGTCGCGAATGGATTGAAGCATTTTGGGTAACGGTGACGAGGTGACGGGTGATGAGCAAGAAACTCAGTTCGAAACTCAACTCAACAGGTTCTGGTGCTTGCTAGTGCGGAGGGTTTGCGCGGACCTGCTTGGTAATTCAACAGCCATTTTACAATCGCTCCAGTGCGGCGCGTGCCGAGCGAGGGGTGACAAACGTTTGCTCGTCACCCGTCATCGGCCACTCGTTACCTGCGAAGAAAATGGCGGAGCGGACGGGACTCGAACCCGCGACCCCCGGCGTGACAGGCCGGTATTCTAACCAGCTGAACTACCGCTCCGCGCTGTGAAACTGTTCTTTATCTTTCCCGGCAAAGGCATGGTGGGTGCTGAGGGGATCGAACCCACGACATTCGCCTTGTAAGGGCGACGCTCTACCGCTGAGCTAAGCACCCGTAATGTGTAGCGTGTGATGTGTAGCGCGTAGAGCAAGCACCGCCAACTTCACACGCTTTCCTACACCCTACACGGCGCTCTTACAGAGCGCCCCGCGAAAGGCGCGCTAATTTACAGCATCCTTCAGGGCCTTGCCAGCTTTGAAGCCCGGTACTTTGCTTGCAGCGATTTCGATCGTCTCACCCGTGCGAGGATTGCGGCCTGCTCGAGCAGCACGTGCTTTCACCACGAAGGTTCCGAATCCAAGCAGCGAAACTTGATCGCCCGCCTTAAGCGCCGTCGTGACGGCTTCGAACACGGCGTCCACTGCGCGCGCGGCATCAGCCTTCTGCAGCCCGGTCTGTCCGCTCACCGCGTCGATCAGTTCGGCTTTGTTCATGTCGGTTTCCTTCTTTCTTAATGTGTCGCGCCTTAAGTGGGCGGCGGGGGCGCGTTATAGCAGCGCGCCGGAGAATGGGTCAACTCGTAAAGGTAAACGGTGAGCGGCGGACGGCGGACAGTGAAAAGCGCTTGACTTCCTCACCGTCCGCCGACCGCCGTCCGCCATTCACCGATCAGTGTGCTCTGACCTGCTTATTGTTGCGCTTTGCAACGCGTCGAGCGCGCGGTTTGTCGCTCGCGCGCGACGGCTCGGTCGCCGCCCCCACGGGTGCCGGCATGCCCTTCAGCGCCACTTGCAGTACTTCATCTATCCACTTCACTGGCTTGATTTCCAAGCTCTCTTTGATGTTTTGCGGAATCTCGGCGAGGTCCTTGGTGTTGTCATCCGGAATCAGAACAGTGCGGATTCCGCCGCGATGCGCAGCGAGCAATTTTTCCTTCAGCCCGCCAATCGGCAGTACTTGGCCGCGCAAGGTGATTTCGCCCGTCATGGCAACATCGGATCTCACCGGCACTTTGGTCAATGCGGAGACGAGTGCAGTGCACATTCCGATGCCCGCGCTCGGACCATCCTTCGGTGTCGCACCTTCCGGAACGTGAATGTGCACGTCGGTCTTCTGGTAGAAGTCGGCATCCAGGCCAAGCACGTCAGCGCGGCTGCGCACCACCGTCATCGCGGCTTGGATGGACTCTTGCATCACTTCACCGAGTTGTCCGGTGTGCGTGAGCTTGCCCTTGCCTGCCACGATGGCTGCTTCGATCGTGAGCAACTCCCCACCCACTTCCGTCCACGCTAATCCGGTCACTTGACCGATTTGATCCTGCTCCTCGGCACGACCGTATCGGAAGCGGCGAACGCCGAGATAGGCATTCAGATTGCGTGGCGAAACATTGACCAACTTGGTTTCGGGCTTTGCGAGGAGCTGCTTGACTGACTTACGGCAGATCTTCGAGATCTCTCGCTCGAGATTACGTACGCCGGCCTCACGCGTGTAGTAGCGAACGATGTCCAGAAGAGCCGGATCAGTGACTTTCAGTTCCTCGTCCTTCAGTCCGTTCTGCTTCATCTGCTTCGGCAGCAGATAACGCCGAGCAATCGCACTCTTCTCATCTTCCGTGTAGCCGGGCAGGCGAATCACTTCCATGCGATCCAACAACGGTGCTGGAATGTTCAGGCTGTTCGCCGTGCAGACGAACATTACCTCGGAGAGATCGAAATCCACTTCCAAATAATGGTCATTGAAGGTTGCGTTCTGCTCCGGATCGAGCACTTCGAGCAATGCCGATGAGGGATCGCCGCGGAAGTCCATTGCCATCTTGTCGACTTCATCGAGCAGGAACAGCGGATTGTGAACACCGGTCTTGACCATGTTCTGGATGATCTTGCCCGGCATCGATCCAATGTAGGTGCGACGATGCCCGCGAATTTCAGCCTCGTCACGCACGCCGCCCAAAGACATGCGCACGAACTTGCGGTTGGTGGAGCGCGCAATCGACTGGCCGAGAGAAGTCTTACCGACGCCCGGCGGACCGACGAGACACAGAATCGGGCCTTTCAGCGTTTTCACACGCTGCTGCACGGCGAGGTATTCGACGATGCGTTCCTTCACTTTTTCCAGACCATAATGGTCTTCGTCCAGCACCTTCTCCGCAAATGCGATGTCGTTGTGGACCTTGGTCTTTTTCTTCCAAGGACATTTCACCAACCAGTCGACATAGTTGCGAACGACGGTGGCTTCCGCCGACATCGGCGACATCAATTTGAGCTTATTGAGCTCCGACATGGCCTTGTCGCGAGCTTCCTTGGGCATGCCTGCCTTCTGAATTCGTTGCTCGAGCTCGGCGAGCTCGTTAGGCGCATCCTCGATCTCTCCCAATTCCTTTTGGATCGCCTTCATCTGCTCGTTGAGGTAGTACTCGCGCTGGCTTTTCTCCATCTGCTGTTTGACGCGGCCGCGAATACGCTTCTCGATCTGCAGCACGTCCATCTCGCCTTCGATCAGCGCGAGAATGTGTTCCAGACGTTTGCGCACGTCCTGAATCTCGAGCACCTTCTGTTTGGCATCGAGCTTCAACGACATGTGGGCAGCGACGTTGTCAGCCAGCCGGCCAGGCTGCTCGATGCCCGCTAGCGCCGTGAGCACCTCGGGCGGCACCTTGCGATTGAGCTTTACATACTGCTCGAACTGCGAAGTGACCGAGCGCGCGAGGACGTCCATTTCGCGCTCATCGTATTGCTCGACATCCTTGAACGGGCTGATCTCCGCGGAGAAGTATTGGCCCGTAATGAGCTTCTCGATCTTGGCGCGCTCCGCACCTTCGACGAGAACCTTCACAGTGCCATCGGGGAGCTTCAGCAGCTGCAGAATGGTCGCGACCGTACCGAGGCGATAGAGATCCTGGGCACCCGGCTCATCGACGTCAGCTTGCTTCTGGGCGACCAGCAGGATCTGTTTGCCGGCGCGCATCGCCTGATCGAGCGCGAGAATGGATTTCTCACGTCCGACGAATAGCGGAATGACCATGTGCGGGTAGACGACCACGTCCCGCAGAGGTAGCACCGGCATGGCAGCCGGCACGTTTGTAGATTCAATGTCTGGGGTCTCTGTGCTCACTCGCAGTACCTTTTGCCGCGATCGGCGATGACGAGATATCGATGATTCGTTGAACAGAAAATACCGGAACGCAAGCGGTGCCGCTACATTCGAGGGCCGCAGATCGTCTCGGGTTTTGCGGATCCGTCACAGATCGAATAAGAAATGCAGGGATGTGCTAATTGTGCTCGCCAATTTGCGCCAGCACTTGCAAAAAAAAGGCGCCCGGAGGCGCCTTCACTCACACAGACGCTACTAACCTTAATGATGGTCGCTACCTGTCGGTCGACGTTCTTCGACGGGCGCTAAGCGGCCATCATCTCCTGAACCATAAACGATGTACGGTTTGCTCTCCCCCAGAATTACCGTCTCGTCTACAACGACTTTTTGTACGTTGCGCAGCGAGGGCAGTTCGTACATGGTCTCGAGCAATACGTTCTCCAGGATGGTACGCAGGCCACGCGCGCCTGTGCGACGCTGC
>JAICPY010000132.1 GCA_025929585.1 Steroidobacter sp. | reverse complement strand
CTGTATCGGCGAACCCGCGCCGACGATCGTCGAGTACGCACGCAAGAAAAGATGCACTCAGATCGTGATGGGAAATCGCGGTCACGGGGCGATTGCAGGCATGTTCTTGGGCTCTGTTGCGATGAAGGTCGTTCAGCTATCGCAGATCCCGGTTACTCTGGTGAAGTGACCGGTCATCCTGACATTTGGGTTGCTTGCCTTGCAGATTCACTCCTCGCGTTGAATCCTCTCCAAGTAATCGACGAGCCTGTCGATCAGCGCAGTGACACGTGCCTGTTCGCCGCTCGGGTCATTGCTCGATAGATCATAGAATCGAATACCCCACACTGGCATTTCACGCGATCCGTGTGCCAGCCGCTCCAGGCGGCCATCAATGGAACGACGCACGTCGTCGCGCGGAAACTCGCCGCCATCGCGCCAGGCAATCCGCGTCAAATCGGGTACTTTGACCTTCAACAGTGGTCCGACCGGACCGCTCCCCTCGCCATTTTCACCATGGCAGCTCGCGCAAAGCTGCAGGTAGAGCGCTTCACCTGAAAGCGAGGCTTGCGGCGAGATATGGCCCGGCTCACTGGCGCAACCGCCGAGCATGACGATCGCAGCTGCGGACAGCAGCGGCGCCGCGCTTTTTCCATCGATACACCGTGAACGGTTCTGATTCATAGGGGAGCCCTGTATTGCGCGACGATCCTAAAACCGGAACGACCCGAAAGATCTAAGTGCTTAACCTAAGGCAAGAGGGTGGCATACGACGATACCTGAGTGGCCGATGAGCATTCAGCATCCACTCAAGAGTCGAGCGTAGCGAGCCGATATGGCCTTCTCCCACGCTAGCAGGATGCCTTCTCGCATGTTCTTGCTCGCCGGTTCGATCGTCGTCGTGGTTTGCGTCATCGTTGGTTTCCTACTGGGCGGCGGGAATCTGCTCCTGCTATGGCATCCGACCGAAATCATCATTATCTGTGGCGCCGCGCTCGGCGCCTTCATGACGAGCATGCGCTGAAGATCGTCAAACGCTCCTTTACGAGAGCGCTCGGCCTGATCAAGGCTTCGCGCTATCAACGTGCCGACTATGCCGATCTGCCCAAGCTTCTGTACGACGTGCTCATGAAGGTGCGCAAGGAAGGGATGTTGAGCATCGAACCGGACCCCGAGCGTCCGCAGGAAAGCAAACTGTTCATGGCTTACCCGCGCATTCTTGCGGATGAACACATGGTCGAGTTCATCACGGACTGTCTGCGCTTGATGAGCGGCGGCAATCTTGAAGCGCACGAGCTCGAAAGTCTGCTCGAGTACGAGCTCGAGACTCATCACAAAGAGGCTGCCGAACCTTCGCACGCAGTTCAGAAAGTCGCGGACGCTTTGCCTGGATTCGGAATCGTGGCAGCCGTACTCGGCATCGTGAACACCATGGCCGCAATCGAAGGCGCAGACACCGCGACCATCGGGCACAAGGTCGGAGCGGCATTGGTCGGCACCTTCTTGGGTATTCTCGTGGCGTATGGATTTGTCGGCCCGATCTCCTCGGCGATGGAGCATCGCGCTCACGAAGAAGGCAAGGCCTTCGAGGTCGTGAAGATGGCATTGATCGCGAGCGTACGCGGCTACAACCCTCAAGTTGCAGTGGAGTTTGCACGCAAGCTGCTGTTCTCCGATGTGCGCCCCACTTTCGGCGATTTGGAAAGTCATCTGAAAGGTAAGAAGTGAGCGCACAGCTGAACAGCGATCCGCGCCCGATCATCATCGTCAAGCGAACGAAGAAGGTCGTCGGCGGTCATCACGGTGGTGCTTGGAAAGTCGCCTACGCGGACTTCGTCACCGCCTTGATGGCCTTCTTCCTCGTGATGTGGTTGGTTGCGACCGTCTCGAACGAGCAACGAGCGGCGCTGTTCGATTATTTCAAGAATCCCAGCATGGAACCTGGCAAGAGTCCAAGGCCGGCACCGGGCCAGGCCGGGCCCGGCGGCGCCAGCACCAGTGTCATCAATCTGCGTGGTGGCATGGACGCGCCTAAGACCATGTCCGCAACTCCGCCAGGAGTCGGCTCGCCGATGCAAATTGCTGACGATGCCGCGATGAACGCTGCTGCCGCCGTCACTGCTGAACAACTCGAGGCGGCGCAGGAGCTGAAGCGATTGGAATCGTTGATGCAGGATTTGAAAGAGGCAGTCAATCAAAGCCAGGCATTGGAACCGTTCAAGGATCAACTCTTGATCGACATCTCACCTGAAGGGTTGCGGGTGCAGATCGTGGATGCGAAGAATCGGCCGATGTTCGACTTAGGGAGAGCTGAGCTCAAGGCGTACACACACACCATCCTGGTCGAGCTCGCTACGTATTTGAACAGCGTGCCGAATCGCGTGAGCATTGTCGGGCATACCGACATTCGTCCTTACCTTGGCCGTGCCGGGTATTCAAACTGGGAACTCTCCACAGAACGCGCGAACGCCGCACGTCGCGCACTCGAATCGGGCGGACTGGGACTCGACAAAACGATGCGCGTCGTTGGACTCAGCTCGCTCGCGCCATTCGACAAATTCAATCCCGACAATCCCATCAACCGGCGCATCAGCATCGTCGTCATGACCAAAGCGGCGGAAGAATCGGCGCTCGAAAAGCTTACTGGTTCGGAAGTGAATATCGAGAGCACGACGGCAACGCCTGTGAACGAACAGATGGCCGCTGCGAACGCGCCGAATTGAGACGGCGGTTTTCTCGAGGTGAACGCTCGCAGACCCTCATCCTAACCTTCTCCCTCGAGGGAGAAGGGACCGATCAAGGAAGGGAAGCGACGGAGGGAACGCACCTCAATGTTGTTACTGGCAAGCTGGCAGATGTTTGCTGCATTGACGAGGAGTGCGGCGAACACGCATTACTGAGGTGAGGAGCGCAAGATGCGCGGCGTCGGGGACACGTCAACCTCCCAGCCGGGTCGTGTCTCGCGGGTCGCGGGTAGCCAGAGATAACAGTAAGAGAGAGGGCCACCACCCTCCGACGACCCGCGAGTCACGAATCGCGAATCACATCTGGTCCTGATTCCCTCCCCTGCTTGCGGGGGAGGGTTAGGGAGGGGGCATTTTCACGAGTCGTGAGCGGTGCGATCCGCGACGGCGGCATAGTGGCTCAGCCACATGACGAGTTGTCCGCGTCTGGAGGTGTGTTGCGCGACGAATGCGTGATAGCCAAACAGTTTCTTCAATGGCGCAACGGCGCGCACGACGGCGAAGTGTTTGCTCTGCTCGGCATCCACAATCGTTGCGCCTCTGAGCAGTAAATCGTTGCGGAGAATTTCGAAGTGCATTGGCGCGGCCAACACGCGCAATCCCATGTGAGGCTCTTCGAGCGAGGCTCCTTCGCGATAGCGCACGGCAGGCGGCTCCACGTGCAACTGCTCGCCAAAGACATCTCGCAAGATTTCCAATGGGCGCTCTAAAGCCATCTCCGTTTCCGCAATGACGCGCAGCCCCTGCGGCGTGGGCTCGAAAATCGTCTCGGCACGATGCGGCAGCATCTGCATCGCCTTCTGGGCGAAGGGAAGCTGCAATGGCTCGCCGCGATGGGAACAGCGGCACTCGATCGGAAACTCCGGACGCATTCGCGAAAATCTCGGTAAAACTGCAGCAAGACAACTCCTCTCGCTGCGCAACATGGGCGTATACGGACTATGTTGTGTTTGCAACTTTTGCGTCATTGACTCCGTCACAGTTTGGAAGGGATCAGGGAGGGACGGCGGGGCCGAGAGTCCGCAGTCTGCGGTCCCTGGTCCGCGGAACGTAGCCAGAGGGGCAGCAGGCTTGAGCCCGCTTCCCACTTCTTGCCACGGACTGCAGACTGCGGACTACGGACTTCTCTTTCTCCTCCCTCCCGTGCCTCCCCTCCTTGAAACGCCCAACTCCTGCCCCCACTACCTTGACATCGCCATTGCGCTGACTATGCTGACCTCCGTGTTGACGCATTTCACCTTTCATCGCGGCCTGCATCACGCAGGAAACCTGATCCAGGGCGGTCTCGCCCGAGCGTAGCTTTTTTTGCTGTGCGCTCGGGGTGTGCCGAGCGGATCTGAAAAATTACTGATCGACGACGGATTTAGCGGCGCCCTGCCCTGGCAAGGCGTTGCATCATTTTTCTCGCTGAGCTGTCGCCGTCCTTTGCTCCAATTTCTGAGGCTTGAGACTCATGTCACGACCAGCTGAATTCAAAAATACAACCCGTCCTCGCATCATCGTTCCTGCGAGCGAGCACGCTCGGCTGACAGCGCTCGCCGACGCGGCGGAAAAGCGCGCACCGGAGGTGGCCGAGTATCTGACGGATGAGCTCACGCGCGCCGAAATCGTGAAGGATGAGAACTTCGATCCGAACATCGTGCGGATGGGTTCGCGTGTCACCTACCTCGATGAGGTATCAGGCCGAACCCGCACCGTGACGCTCGTCTATCCCGATGCAGCCGATATCGAGCAAAACAAGATCTCCATTCTGACTCCGATCGGTGCGGCCTTGATCGGCCTGAGCCCTTCGCAGAGCATCACGTGGCCGAATCCGGACGGAAGGATCGGCGCGTTGAAGGTGCTGAGTGTGGAGAATGAATGAACGTGTAGACGTGTAGGGTGTCACGTGTAAGGTTCGGAGCGCATAGCGACTCTTACTCTACACGCTACACCTTACACCCTTGCACACTCTCAATTGATTCAGATCAAGGTGCTGCAATTCGTAGCAGGTCACACTTTGATCCATGAACACGATTCCTCCGTTCGACGCCGCGCTCTTGCGGCGTTACGACGCGCCCGGCCCTAGATACACGTCCTATCCGACGGCCCCGCAGTTCAACGCGACGTTTGGAGAAGCGCAGTTCCGGGAGCACGCGCGTCGCAGCAATGCGGATCCTATTCCGCGTCAACTTTCGCTCTACCTGCATATTCCCTATTGCTTCAGCCCCTGCTTCTACTGCGGCTGCAATCGGATCATCACTCGGGATTTCGGACGCAGCAGTCCGTACCTGGAGCGCATGCTGCGGGAAGCCGAGGAAGTGGCGCGCCTATTCGATCGAGACCGCGAGGTGATTCAACTGCACCTAGGCGGCGGCACGCCGAATTTCTTGCGCCCCGTACAGATTGCGGATTTGATCGAAAGCCTGAGCCGACATTTTCATTTCAGCCGCGCCGATAACCGCGACTTCTCGATCGAGCTCGATCCGAGATTGATTCAACCAGGAGATATCGCCGCGTATGCCGCGCTCGGGTTGAATCGAGCGAGCTTGGGCGTGCAGGACTTCGATCCGGAAGTACAACGTGCCGTCAACCGCATTCAAAGCGTCGAGCAGACCTTGCAGACGATCGAGGATTGCAGAGCCGTAAAGTTCCGCTCCGTGAATGTAGATTTGATTTACGGCCTGCCTAAGCAAACGCTCGAAGGGTTCGGCAACACGCTGGATGTGGTGTTACGAGCAAAACCCGACCGGTTGGCGATTTACGGTTACGCGCATCTGCCGGAGATCTTCAAGGCGCAACGTCAAATAGTCGCTGCCGATCTGCCCGATGCCGAAACGAAGATGGCTTTGCTCGGACTCGCAATCGAGAAGCTTTCGGCTGCCGGTTACCGCTACATCGGCATGGATCATTTCGCCTTGCCCGAAGACGATCTCGCACGCGCTCAAGACTCGGCGAGTCTGCATCGCAACTTTATGGGATACACAACCCATGCTGATTGCGATCTGATCGGTCTTGGCATGAGCGCCATCAGTCATATCGGCGATACCTTCAGCCAGAACGCTCGCGATCTGCCGAGCTGGGAGGCTGCGCTCGACGACGGCCGCTTGCCTACCTGGCGCGGTATGGAGCTCGACCGTGACGATGTCTTGAGAAGTGAAGTGATTCAACAACTGATGTGTCGCGCAGAGATCGACATTGATTCGCTCGAAGCTCGCTTTGACATCGACTTCGAAGAGTATTTCGCCGATGCGCTGACTCGGCTACCCGCGCTGGTTGCCGATGGTCTTGCCGAAATACAACCATCGCGTATCGTTGCCACTTCTCGCGGGCGGTTGTTGCTGCGTATCATAGCGATGTGCTTCGATCGCTACCTCACCGAATCCACCGACAGTCCCGCCGCGCGACCCCAGTATTCGCGCGTCATCTAGTCGAGTTGCGTGCTGCATCGCTACGCCGGGTGTGCGCGTGAGTGCAGGCACGCCGCGCAAACGAGCCTCTCCGATTGCGGATGACGGCGATGAATTCCACTTTTGCAGCACCTGCGCCTTCTCTGCGGCGTGCCTCGACAGCGGCTACGGGAAACCCGAGCTGCGCGAGCTCCACGTGCTCGTCGAGCACATCGGTCCCTTCAAGGAAGGCGAACACATCTTTCGAGAGGGCGATGAGTTCAACGCCATCGCGGCGGTGCGCGGCGGAACGGTAAAGACCTACGTCAACGACCTCGAGGGCCGGGAGCAGGTTCAAGGATTTTTCTTACCCGGTGAAGTGATCGGATTGAGCGCAATCTCTCAGGGTCGCTATCCCTGCAACGCTGTCGCACTCGATTCGGTCGTGCTCTGTCGGTTCTCCTTTCCGACCATGGCCGCGCTCGCCGCACGCATGCCGGGGCTACAAGCACAATTGTTTCGACTGCTGAGCCAGGACATCGGTAAAGCGGCTCTGCTTGCCGGCAACTATTCCGCGGACGAACGGATGGCCGCGTTTCTGATCTCTCTGTCACGCCGGTACGCCGCGCGCGGATTCTCGGCGACTCGCTTCCAACTCACGATGACACGGACCGATATCGCAAACTACTTGCGGCTCGCCGCCGAAAGCGTCAGCCGCGTGTTCCGCCGTTTCCAAGACGACGGCCTCATTCGCGTGGAGCGCCGAGATCTCGAGCTCCTAGATCGCCCCAGAATGGAGGAGCTGGCGAGGAGCGTATTGAGGGAGTAGGTGCGGGAAGTGCGGAGTGGACGTACGGACGTGCGGGGGTGTAGGCGTGTAAGGCCTCTGACTCGCCGCCTTTACACGTGCGCACCGGCACACGGACAAAGCGCACTCGCTAGGCCAAGCTCATAAAACTCCCTTCCTACGAGCTGATCCAGGTCAAGGCGGCGACCGAGTCGTCGCGTAATACTCCTGCTCAAGGAGTATTCCATCATGTCCGCCTCGAACATCCCCTTTCCTTTGCCCGATGTACGGCTGCTCGCGGCGGCACCGCATCGCTTGATGTTCTTCATCGGCGCGATGAACGTATTGCTCGCGATGGCGTGGTGGACCTCGTGGCTCATCGATGCGCGCTGGCAAGTGTTTGGGTTTCAGCAACCTGCGGTTCCCGCTGGATGGCTGCATGCGACGATCATGCAGTATCAAGTCCTCCCTTCGTTCATGTTCGGATTCCTGCTGACTGTCTTTCCTCGTTGGCTGAACCAACCAGCACTCAGCCGAATGCACTACGTACCTGTTGGGATTGGCCTATTTGGCGGGCAGGCGCTCACCTTGATAGGAATCGGAGCCGGCGTCGCCTTTCTGAAAGCCGGCGCAATAATGACGATCGGAGGCTGGATTATCGGTCTTACGTTCTTGATCAAGACGCTCTATCGGCAAGGGGGTCGCGATTGGCATGCAACGAGTTGCGTGTTTGCGCTGGCGTTCGGATTGCTTGGCCTCGCGCTGTACTGCGTGTTCCTGCATCGGCTCGATGCGAACGTCATGTTCGTCTCGATGAAAACCGGTGGGCTCGCGCTGTTACTGCCGATTTACTTCACCGTTTGCCATCGCATGGTGCCGTTCTTCACCAACTGCGTCGTGCATCCATACAAAGCGATTCGCCCCATTTGGGCGCTGGCGGCTTTTTGGGCTCTCACACTCACGCACCTCTGGCTCGAGCTTCGACATGCTTACGCATGGTTGTGGTTGGCAGATCTGCCGCTGGTGGCGATCTCAGTTTGGTTGCTTTGGAGTTGGTATCCGCGCAAGGCGGCAAAGCCAGCGCTCTTGAACGTGCTGTTCGGCGCATTTGCTTGGCTGCCCATCGCCTTTGCGCTTTACGCTGCGCAAAGTCTGTGGTTCTCGTTCACCGGTGAGTTCACTCTCGGCCGAGGCCCAGCACATGCGCTATTCATCGGATTCTTCGGCAGCATGCTCGTCGCGATGGTGACACGCGTCACTCAAGGCCACTCGGGCCGACCGCTGGTGCTCGGAGGCGCGGCTGCATTCGCCTTCATCGTCGTGCAAGCGGTCGCAATCACGCGGATCCTTGCCGAGGTCGCACCCGATGCGCTCGCCTGGCAATCAGTGGCAGCGATTGGATGGCTCATCGCATTCGCACCCTGGGTCATGCGATCGACCTGGATCTATCTGACACCGAGAAAGAGGGAAGCGGTTAGCGGTTAGCGGTTAGTTCGGAGAATCGGAGAGTCATGCCAACTTTGATCAGACAGGCCACGATTCATGTATTCGCTCTCCCCGCCTCCGCCTCGCCTCCGACTCCGACTCCGCCTCCGACTTCGTCTCTGACTAACCGCTAACCGCTAACCGCCAACCGCTTCTTTCTTAATGCTTTCCTTCTACCCCCAGATCAAGCTCATACATGTCGTCGCGGTAGTTGCGAGCGGCAGTCTATTTTTCATCCGTGGACTCGCGCTGCATCTTGGCGGTCGCTGGGCGATGGCCCCGCCGTTGCGCTACTTGAGTTACACGATCGACACCGTGTTGCTGACTGCTGCGTTGATGCTCGTCACAATCGTGCAGCAATATCCGTTCGTGCACAGCTGGCTCACGATGAAAGTCGTGGTGCTGATTGTCTATGTGGTTTTGGGTAGCTTTGCTCTGAAGCGGGGGCAAACCCATCGCATACGCGTGGCATGTTGGCTCGCTGCTCTGGCTATCTATGTGTTCATCATCTCAGTCGCGCGAGCACATCATCCGGCGGGAATGTTTGCTTAGATCGGTCGTGATGAAGTGATGCGGTGATAAGGTGATGAGGACGGAAAATAGATTCTGTCGTTATCACTTCATCACCACATCCTCCATTACCTACCCGTATTTCTTAAGTAGATTCCACCTTCCCGTCCCGCACTCGCTTGACCTGCATCAGGGCCGCTCTACCCGCCCGATCGTAATCTCACGTCATGGCCTACGAAGGCATTTACGACGTGAGAATTCCATGAAAAAAGTCCTCTTGATGCTCACTTGTTGTGCGGCTGTTGCCCTCAACGGCTGCACCGATCAGACACCGATCACCACGGCACAAGCTGCTCCGATTCTTTCGGATACCGGCGGCTCGCGAAAAGGCGATTTCGGGCCGCCGCAAGGCGAAGCGATCCGCGCGGTGCTCACCAGCCCCCCTCATGTGCCGCCGGCCACGAAGCGCAACTACCCCGCGAAAGTGATCGTGGAATTGGAAGTCACCGAAGTCGATATGGAAATCGCCGAAGGCGTCAAGTACACCTTCTGGACGTTCGGCGGAACCGTACCTGGTAGCTTCATTCGCGTGCGCCAGGGCGATACGGTCGAGTTCCACCTCAAGAATCATCCGACCAGCAAGATGCCGCACAACATCGACCTACACGGCGTCACAGGTCCGGGCGGCGGTGCTGCATCGAGCTTCACGGCACCGGGGCATCGCACGCAGTTCACGTTTAAGGCGCTGAACCAAGGCTTGTATGTCTATCACTGCGCAACGGCGCCGGTCGGCATGCACGTGGCGAACGGCATGTATGGCTTGATCCTCGTCGAGCCGCCGGAAGGTCTACCGCCCGTCGATCACGAGTTCTACGTGATGCAGGGCGACTTCTACACCGTGGGCAAGTACCGCGAGAAAGGCTATCAGCCGTTCGACATGCAAAAGGCGATCGACGAGCACGCCACCTACGTGCTCTTCAACGGCTCTGAAACTGCGCTCACCGGACCGAACGCAATGAAGGTGAAGACGAATCAGAGCGTGCGCATGTTCGTCGGCAACGGCGGGCCGAATTTGATTTCGAGCTTCCATGTCATCGGCGAGATCTTCGATAAAGTTCAATACGAAGGCGGCACGCGCTATCAAGAAAACGTGCAGACGACGCTGATCCCGGCCGGCGGCGCAGCGACCGTCGAGTTCCACACCGAAGTCCCGGGCAACTACGTGCTCGTCGATCACTCGATCTTCCGCGCCTTCAATAAGGGTGCGCTCGCGATCCTGCAAGTGACCGGCGAGGAGCAGCTTGCGCTCTACTCGGGCAAGCAAGTCGATGAGATGTACCTCGGCGATAAGGTGGCCGACTTGAAGCCGGTTGCTACCGCCGCACACGCAAGAGCCACGGGCACGGTAACGAAAGAACAGCAAATCGAAGCCGGCAGCGTTCTTTATAAAGGTACGTGCTCGACCTGCCACCAGGAGAGCGGCGAAGGCTTGCCGAACGTGTTCCCGCCACTCGCGAAGTCTGACTATCTGACGAGCGATCCGCGGCGCGCGATCGCCATCGTGCTCAACGGCTTAACGGGCCCAGTGAAGGTGAACGGCACGGAGTACAACTCGGTGATGCCACCTATGAGCCAGCTCAACGACGACGAAGTCGCGAACATCTTGACGTATGCACTCAATACCTGGGGCAACAAAGGCCCGGCGATTACGCCGAGCGAAGTTGCAGGCATTCGTGCCACGACGAAGCGCGCGGAAGGGGCGGCGCATTGAGGTTAGTATCGAACGCTACGCGAGTGGTCACGATGACAGACGCATGCAAAGAGGCCCCCTCCCTAACCCTCCCCCGCCTCGCAGGGGAGGGAATCGGAAAAGGAGGTGATGCGATGACGGCTATTCCCGGCCTCCGCCTCGCGGGAGAGAAGAGGGAAAGGACGAGCAATGCGATAACAGTAGTTCCACTCAATCCTCCGCTTCGCTCCGCTCGCGGACCGCGACTTACGGGAACGTTCGCGACTCCAGTGCGGAAGCAGACCCAGTGGGAAGTCCACGCGGCAACCCTGTCTCTTCGATTGCCTCCTTCACGACAAGCCACGAATTCTTCTCGTCGACTCGCGTCCGCACGATGCGGGCTAAACCTTTCTCTCCGATTCGCTCCCCCGCGGCACGCGCCAGATCTTTCTCTCCGATTCCCTCCCCCGCGCCGCGGGGGAGGGTTAGGGAGAGGGCTTCTTCGATCGACACGATTCGCAGGCCTGCTCGCACTCTTCACCTTAGGTGTCATCAACATCAGTCCTGCGAGCTCTATCGAGAACGCCGTTACGGTACCCGGAGGCTCCTTCGAATCCGTGCTTCCGGCAACTAACGAAACCAACGCTGTGAAGGTGGCCACATTTAGGCTGGATCGCACACCTGTCACGAATGCGCAGTTCGCACATTTCCTAAGCGCGGACACGCGGTGGCGTCGCGATCGCGTTGCGCGACTCTTCGCCGATGAACAGTATTTGCGACATTGGCCTTCTGCCACCGCTCCAGCACCGAACGATGCGAGGAAACCGGTCGTGCACGTGAGCTGGTTCGCCGCGACCGCATACTGCGAATCACGCGGCGCTCGCTTGGCGACTTGGCACGAATGGGAATACGTCGCCGCTGCGAGCGAATCGAAACGTGATGCGCGTAACGATCCGGCGTGGCGACAACAGATTCTTTCCTGGTACTCGCAATCCG
>JAICPY010000251.1 GCA_025929585.1 Steroidobacter sp. | reverse complement strand
GAGGTGCGCAGGTAGAGTCAAATGAGATTCCCTCCCCCGCTTGCGGGGGGGGGGAGCAGGGAGGGGGCAAGCAGCAGCCGCACAGCTCTCTGCCCTCCTACATATCCGCATCGCTATGTGCTGTAGCTGCAGCTAACTATTCCCTGTGTTGTGCCAGAGAGTTGGTAAGTGCCAACGACGCGGAAGCCAAAAACCAGATTCCCTCCCCCGCTTGCGGGGAGGGCCAGGGAGGGGGCAAACAGCCGCACGGCTCTCCGACCTCTTCACCTCCGACCTCTTCACCTCCGCACCTCTACACGCCCTTCACCTTCCCTTCATCATACCAACGCGAACGCCGCCCGCATCGCCTTCACGCACGTAGCGAGCGCCTCATCATTCTCCATCTCATTCAACTTTGCGTTGAACGGTTCCGCGCGAATTGGCCCCTCATAGCCAATCTTTACGAGTGCCGAGAGAAATGCTTTCAAATCAATCACGCCGGTAGCCAGCGGAAGCTCTCTCGTACTATCGATCTGCTGTTCACGCGATAAATCCGAGCGCGCATCGTTGATATCCACGGTCACCACATCCTTCGGAGTTAACTCCATGATGTCCGCAGCCGTATCTTCGGCGCAGTGCCAATGAAAGCTATCTAGCACCAAGCCCACATTCGGTTGATTGATCTCGGCGATCAGCTCACGCATCTCTCGCATCGTGCGAATGAAGGGATAACGCTCTGCCGCAAGCTTCGTCTTCGGACCAACGTACTCGAGCCCGAGGCGTATCCCGCTATCGTTCGCGATCTTCGCGCACTGCCGCAGTCGCCGCGCATGCTGTTCGAAGTTTTCCCGATAAGTCAGATCCTGGTGCGCTGGTAGGACCCATGTGTTCAATCGCGTCGCACCGACAGTCTGCAGCGCTTTCACCGCTGTCGGCAGCATCTGAAGACCGCTCATATATGCTGCTTCATCCTTGCGAAATTCCACGGGGAGATTGGTCGAATCCCAGCTCAGCGAATGCGCATTCATTCGCGAAACCCACTCCGAGCATTTAGAAGCCGAACACGTGCTGAGCTCGGTGGGGAAGGGCGTGATCGCTTCGAAACCATACTTGGCTGCGTACTCGATGAGCTGCTCTTGATTCGCTTTTACCCCGATGATTCCGGGATTGAGCGCGAGCTTGAATTTACTCGATCCCCCTGTGGCAAAGCCGGCGATGGGTAGACTTGCGAGCGAAGCACCCGCCAACGCGAGCGAACTACCTTTCACGAAGGATCGCCGTGACATCGATTGCGCTGCGCTCATCGACACTCCCATTTCGTTTCCCAAAATTTTATCTACGAGTGGTCGATGATAACTGTTCACCCCGCACAACCTATCGACCCTAAACGATTCTTACCTCGATAACGCAAGCTTCGCAGCAACAAGAGCGCGCGCGTGGAGGAGGGAGGAGAGCCGTGAGTGGCGAGTGGACAGTGGAGAGTGAGAAGCGAAAAAGCGAAACCCCATAGCCAAGATAGATTCCCTCCCCCGCCTGCGGGGAGGGCAGGGAGGGGGCAACACCGCAGGGGGTTCCCACCGGCGAGTCACAGCTCCTCGCCGGCAAAACATCCGCCGAGCTTCTGCGCCCTGTTACTATTGCACAAACTCTGAGCATCACTTTCCGCGGGAGATCAAGATGCCTTGGTGGGGATGGCTAGTCGTTGGCGCCGCATTGCTCGCATCCGAGATGTTCTTGCTCGATGCGCAGTTCTATCTCGTATTCCTCGGCATCTCCGCCGCAATCGTGGGCCTGTTCGGTTGGGCAGGCATCGACTTGCCCGAATGGAGCGAATGGCTCGCTTTCGGCGCGTTATCTTTGATTACCATGCTTGCCTTCCGCCAACGTGTCTACCAACTCGTCAAAGGCCGAACCGGATTCGTCGAAGAACGCGTCACGCTCGGCGACCGCGTAGTCATACCTCTCAATCTCGCAAGCGGCGAAACCTGCCGCGTCGAATACCGCGGCTCAACTTGGAGCGCGCGCAACGTTGGCGATGCCGCAATCGAAGCCGGTAGAGAAGCTCTCATTGCGCACGTAGATGGACTGACGTTGCATGTGAAATCGCAGTAGCGATTTCGCTAGGGGGTAGGGGTAGCAAGAGTCGTCGAAATAGACTGACCGCACTCGTACTCGTCACCAGACAAAGAAAAAACGGAGCTTAAGCATGAGTTCTTCAGCGCCTATATGGCCAACGACACGACACCCTTGATGGAGTTGCGTACTCGCTAACACTCTGACTACCCCCTAATCATTACCCCCTAAACAGGACCTCCATGGATACTCTCTACGTCGTTCTCGCCATCGTCGCCGTCATCGTGATCATCATCATGAAGACCGCGACCGTCGTTCCTCAACAGAGCGCCTTTGTCGTCGAGAACCTTGGGCGCTACAGCCGCACGATACAAGCAGGCTTTCACATCCTCGTGCCATTCATCGAGCGTATCGCGTACAAGCACAACCTGAAGGAAGAGGCGCTCGATATTCCTGAGCAAATCTGCATCACCAAAGACAACGTCCAAGTCGGCGTCGATGGTGTTCTCTATATGCAAGTGCTCGATGCGCGCAGCGCCTCGTACGGCATCACGAACTATCGCTTTGCGATCATCCAGCTCGCACAAACCACATTACGCAGCGAGATCGGCAAGATCGATCTGGATCGAACGTTCGAAGCGCGCGGCACGATCAACGCGAACGTTGTCAGCGAGCTCGATCACGCAAGCGCGGCATGGGGCGTCAAGGTCCTGCGCTATGAGATCAAGAACATCAACCCGCCAAAGGACGTCCTTCACGCGATGGAAAAGCAAATGCGGGCCGAGCGCGAAAAGCGTGCCGTCGTCCTCACCTCCGAAGGCGATCGCGACGCGAAGATCAACCAAGCCGAAGGCGAGAAGCAGCGCGTCATCAAAGAGTCGGAAGCCAACAAGCAGCAGCAGATCAACGAAGCACACGGTCAAGCCGAAGCGATTCTCGCGGTTGCCACAGCTACTGCAGAAGGCTTGAAGCGCGTAGGCCAGGCACTCAACGGTCCTGGCGGCATCGAAGCGATGCAGCTCCGCGTCGCCGAAGAGTATGTCAAGCAGTTCGGAAAACTGGCCGACGAAGCATCGAGCACACTGATCGTGCCCGCGACCTTAAGCGACGTCTCCTCGATGGTCGCGCTGGCGACCAGCGTGATAAAGAGTCAGGCCAAGACGTCCGGCTAGAATATGTCGCGTCGGCAGCGCGACGTGTTTGTTTCCTGCCTACCTCTCCCGCAGAGGGAGGGGTGGGGGAGCGTAGACACTAAAAGTAGACCTGTGAGTCAGTCGCCTATCCTGCCGGAGCGCGGACGATTAACATCGTACGAGAGCTTTGAATTCTCAGTAGAAAACGGTGGATGAGGAATGCCGATGCCGTGATATATCACGGCTCGATGCGCGGACACGCCGCAAGTCGCCTATCTTTCCAATGGGCGAACGAAGGAAGAACATGGAACAGCTTGATTTGAGAGCGCAATCCAGCAAGACAGGCACGAGCAAGTCGCAATACATCACGGCACTTATGCCGTCTACATATAGTTCGGCTTAAGACAAATCGGATGATCGAAGGACGGTGCGGCAGTAGACTGATCATTGCTCAGTGGGAAATCACAGCTCAGCGGCTGGATAAAGAAGACATGGACCGAATCTGCACAGTGCGGCCTCGCAATCAGAACGCGCTCGTCGCGCGCAGCGCTTCGTTCAGCGCCGCAGTTGCCGCATTCGCCACTAATCTTGTTGCGCAAGAGCCGAACAAGCGCTTGG
>JAICPY010000120.1 GCA_025929585.1 Steroidobacter sp. | reverse complement strand
GGTTCGCTCGGTGCAACTGTCGATCTGAAGGCTCCACGTCCATTCGACTACGAAGGCAACGTGCTCACGGTTACCACACGCGGTGTCTACAACTCCGTGAGCGAGGATCTCGACCCACGCGCCTCGCTCCTGGCTTCGCAAAAGTTCCTCGACGATACGTTCGGCGTGCTCGCATCCGTTGCCTATCAGAAGCGCAACATTCGAGAGGTTGGCTATTCGGCCGTGGATATTCTCTCGGCCAATACCAACGGTCTCGCACAAGGCGGTGTCATTCAGCCTTTCTGCACGCCGCTCGGCTACCTGCCTGTCAGCCCTTCGCCCATCGATCAGGCGGACTGGGGTGCGACCGACACGATGTGCAGTCCGAACAATGCTCGCAGGAGTACGCCGGAGGCATATCAACGGGTCTACGATCTGCGCCGCGATAGTCTTCCCGATGTCCCTGGAAGCGGCGCGTTCCTGCCGCGTCTGCCGCGCTATGTGAATTCTGAACAGGACACCGAGCGCACGGGTGCCACGCTTTCGTTCGAGTGGGCGCCGAACGAAAACACCAATCTCTCCCTCGATACTCTGTATTCGCGCTACGAAGTGGAGCGCCGCGACAACTACATCCTCGGTCTTTCATTCGGACGCAACGTCAACAACAGCGGCCAACCGATGGTGTCGGTGCGCGATATCGAGTTCGATCAAAACGGTTCGGTCGTCAATGCCGTGTTCGACGGCGTCGATGTGCGCTCGGAAGGTCTCGTCGATCAGTTCACGTCGGAGTTCAAGCAAGGCAATCTGAATCTCGAGCACACCTTCTCCGAAAGCTTCAAGATGACGGCGTTGGCAGGCTATTCCGAATCGACTTGGGATGGCCCGATGCGTCTGCAGACCTTCCTCGATGCCGTCGATACCGACAATTTCACGCTCGACTTCAACGGTGGAAGGTCGACACCTCTGATCGGTTTCGGCATCGACGTGGCGGATCCGGCGAGATTCGAGTACGCGCCGACGCCGGATAACAACCGCACAGTGCTCGGCGGGTTCTCCACTCAAGGTAAACCATCGTTCAACATCACCAAGAACACCACGCTCGATCTGAATGGGGAGTGGCAGGCAACCGATACCATTGCACTGAAGTTAGGCGGTCAATATCGCGAGAGCGATTTCAGCGCGCGAAACTCCAACTTAGTGCCCTCCCAAGTGCCCGTCACGGCGTTGCCGGCAGGCGTGACGCTCGCCGATATCACGCGACAAATCACGGGTCTCGATGATTTGTTTGGATCCGGTGCGCCTGCGAGTTGGGTCGCCGTGGACTCGAAGAAATGGCGCGAAGTCTTCGACTTCGCTTCGTACGATTTCTGCGGTGTCGAGTGCGGCGCCAACAAAACCGGAATCGTCGAGGAGGTGCAGAGCGGCTATCTGATGTTGTCGTTCGAGTCCGAAGATTGGTTGCCGATCCCGGTTCGCGGCGATCTCGGTGTGCGTTACGTCCATACTGACCAGACCGCAGTCGGCCACATTCCAGTCACCGCTCCTGCAGGCGCGCCGTTCCCCGCGGTTGGACAAAGAAACGAGGTGGAGCGCTCGTACAGCGACACGCTGCCTTCGCTCAACGTAGTCTTCGAGCTCACGCCCGATTTGTTGGCACGCGTGTCGGCTGCCAAGGTGATGTCGCGTCCCGAGCTCGGCAACTTGACACCGACCGCCTCGATCACCGCCACGACGCGTACCGGTAACGTCAACAATCCCTTCCTGGATCCGATTCGAGCGAAGACGTACGACCTCGGTCTGGAGTGGTATTTCCAGCCTGGTTCATTGCTATCGGTTGCATTCTTCTACAAGGACATCGAGACATTCATCCAGCGCATTACGAGTCCCATCGTGTACAGCGAGCTTGGGCTGCCGGCTTCTCTGCTCGAAGGCACGGCCTCGGCGCCGAGCGATGTCTTCAATGTCAGCCGCTTCGAGAACACCGACGGCGGTCCGTTGAAAGGCGTCGAGCTCAACGCGCAGATTCAGTTCAGCTTCCTGCCCGGCGCCTGGAGCAACTTCGGCGTGCTGACGAACTACACGCGCGTCGAGTCGGAAATCGAATACATCCTCTCGAGCGCGGCCGGCCAAGTGACCGATTCAACCACTAACGATTTGGTGGGACTCTCGAAGAACTCCGCCAGCGGCACGCTGTACTACGAGAACGACCGCTTCAGCATTCGCGGCACCGGTTCCTACCGCGACAAGTACATCCGCGGCATTCCCGCTTCGGCCGGCAGCGATCTGCAGGGGAATAAATCCACCTTTTACGTGGATGCTTCTGCCTCGTACAACATCAACGACAATTTCAAGTTGATCCTGGAAGGTCAGAACCTTACGGACGAGCGCAACGTGCTCTTCATCGACAGTGTTCGGGAGGACACGCTGTTCGAGACGACGATTGGTCGTACATACACGATTGGAGCGACGTATACGTTCTAGGGCTAATGCAGCTTAGCTAAGTGGCGTGTTGGTGTTTAACCGTTGACGGTGGCGGCGAGAGGGCATCTCTTCTGGCCGTCAACTCTCGAGACCTCAGCTAAGTGCTATTTAGTTGCATGACGATGAATCCTCGGCGCTGTCAGCTCTCCTCCCGCTGCAGCCCACTTCGCCGCCACGCGAGTTCTCTGGAGCACTCGCGCTGGCGGCTCTTTTAGAGATGCAGCTCGAGGACATGCCGATGAATCCGCGGCCTAGCGAACTAGGAACATCGATCGCGTTTCGGATGAGGCTGAAGCCCGGCGTCGCTGAGGAGTATCGACGCCGGCACGATGCGATCTGGCCGGAGCTCCTGAGCGTTCTGCGCGATGCGGGTATCTACGATTATTCGATCTTTCTTGATCGACAATCGAACAATCTTTTCGCTGTGCTCAAGTTGGCGCCTGACCATCGACGCGACTCATTGCCAGCTCACCCTGTGATGCGGCGTTGGTGGGACTACATGGCCGATCTGATGGTGACATCGGACGCTGATGAGGGTGATGTAGGTGATGAAGGTGATGGAAGTGATGAAGGTAAGAGAGCGGGGCAGAGTAGAAGACCGAAAGAGTGGCCGCTCGAGATGGTGTTTCACATGGATTAGAGAATCAACCGAGTTTCGCCTTCGACTTGTTGTCGGAATGCCCTATCCGTTCGGTTCGCCGCGGTTCTTGAGGAGAGTCAGTTCATGCCCAGACAGATCGATTCGATCGACAGCGCCGATATCGAGCGCAACATCCGCAAGCTGATCGTGAATCTCGTCGATCTCAAAGATCCATCGGGCGAGTTCTTGCTCAAGCTGGACGATGGGCGCGTGATCGATACGAAGGGGTGGAACGATTGGGAATGGACGCACGGCATTGGCTTGTACGGCATCTACAAGTTCTACGAGCTCTCGAGCGATCAGTCGTGTCGCCAAATTATCGAGGACTGGTTTCGCGCGCGGTTCCGCGCAGGCACGCCGACGAAGAACGTCAACACGATGGCGCCGATGCTGACTCTCGGCTATCTATATGAGGAGACGCACAATAAGGCTTACCTGCCTTACTTGGACACCTGGGCCGAGTGGGTGATGAATGACATGCCGCGAACCGAAGATCGCGGTTTGCAACACATCGTCTTCAATTCCGAGAACCCACAGCAGCTCTGGGACGACACGCTGATGATGAGCGTGCTGCCGCTCGCCAAAATCGGACTGCTACTTCACCGACCCCATTACCTCGAGGAAGCGCGTCAACAATTCCTCGTTCACATCAAGTATCTCTTCGATCGCAAGACGGGGTTGTGGTTTCACGGCTGGAGCTTCGACGGCCGGCACAACTTTGCCGAGGCGCTTTGGGCACGCGGAAATTGCTGGGTGACGATCGCGATCCCCGAGATCATCGAGATGCTCGATTTGCCGCCCGGCGATGCATTCCGAACATTCCTGATCGAAACGTTGCGCGCGCAAGTCGATACATTGACGAAGCACCAAGACGACAGCGGTTTGTGGCATACGCTCATAGTCGATCGCACTTCCTATCTCGAAGCGTCGGCGACGGCCGGTTTTGCCTATGGAATTCTGAAAGCCGTGCGCAAAGGGTATCTACCTGCGAAATATCATGCGGTTGGCATACGAGCGGTCAAAGGAGTCCTCGCCAACATCAGTGCGGAAGGGGAATTGAAGAACGTCTCGTTCGGTACCGCAATGGGAAATGATTTGGAGTTCTATAAGAAGATTCCGCTTACCTCCATGCCGTACGGACAAGCGCTGGCCATACTGTGTCTTGCAGAGTATCTGCGCGCTTACATCTAGAGGCGCACCAGCACATGCAACAGCGGCGCGTTCGCTTTGGACATTACCTCGCCTATGGGTCGAATGACTTTCTAGGCGCAGGCGCAATGGCCGTCATCAGCGGCTGGATTCTCTTCTTCTATACGACCTTTGCGGGCCTTACGCCCGTACAAGCAGCAGCGATCTTCGCGATCGCGCGCTTACTCGATGCAGTCGCAAGTCCGCTCATCGGATACATCTCCGATCGCTTCCACCATACGCGACTCGGTCGGCGTTTCGGCCGTCGGCGGTTCTTCATTCTATTGGCCATTCCGTTGCTGCCGAGCTTCGCCCTCATGTGGGTCGATGGCCAGACGTTTTGGTATTACCTCATCACGTACGTTTTTTTCGAGCTCGTTTACGCGATGGAGTTGATTCCGTACGAAACGCTCGCAGCGGAGATGTCACCCGACTACAAGGTCAAAGCCAAATTCGCCGGCGCACGCATTCTCTTCGGGCAGATCTCCGCGATTCTTGCCGGCGTGCTTCCCGGTCGAATTATCGAAGCGCTCGGCAAGAGCTCTGCCGATACGTTCTTCTATCTCGGCGTCATCTTCAGTGTCATTTTCATGCTGGTCGCGCTCGCCGTTTTTCTGTTCAGCTGGGAAAGGCCGCGCGATGAGATCGAAAGCATCGAGCTTGCCACGCAGAAGAAAGGGGCGGGAGCAGCGCTCAAACGCTTGTACGGCGATCTGTGGGCCACTTTGAGAATTCGCGCTTTTCGCTTGCATCTGGGAATGTATCTCGGCGGATACATCAGTCAGGACATCTTCAACGCGGTCTTCACGTACTTCGTCGTCTTCGCGCTCAGTAGCACGGTGGTCGTTGCATCGAACCTGCTCGGTGCGATGGCGTTTGCGCAACTCGTTGCTGTGGCAGCGTTCATCCCGATGTGTCTGCGCTTTCACCCGGCCCCGTCGTATCGCATCGCCGTGAGTCTCTTCGCGGCTGGTGTTTTGGGCTTCCTGCTCCTGTATCGATGGACGCCCGTCAACCTGATGTTGTGGATCTTCGTGCCCGTGATCGTGGCGGGGCTTGGACGCGGCGGTCTGAACTACATCCCGTGGAACATCTACAACTACATGGCGGATGTGGATGAGATCGTCACCGGCCGCCGGCGCGAGGGCGCGTTTGCAGGCGTCATGACATTCGTTCGCAAGACGACCCAAGCCGTTGCAGTCATGGGCGTGGGTTTGATTCTGCAGGCCGGTGGCTTCGTTTCTGGCAGCACGACGCAAACACCCAGCGCCATCATCACGATTCTCATCGTCCTTGCCGCCGGTACGCTCGCGCTGCTGACTTTTGGATTTATCGTCTCGCTGCGCTTCCACTTGAACCGAGAAACGCACGCGTTGCTGATGGATGAAATCCAGCGCTTCAAAACTCAGCGTGGCACCGAACCGACTGCGGAGAATCGGCGCATCCTGGAGGATCTCACCGGATGGCCCTACGAGGAGCTTTGGGGTCGAAGCGCACGCTCCGCTGAGCTCAAGCACATGCAGCCGCGGACGGTCGAGACATTTCCATGAAGATCTGCCGTTGCAATTGTGGGCAAAACGTGGCGTCCACCACTTCCGCGTTGCTATCTCGACGATTCATCGACCGAATGAATTGCGTGCAAACACGTCCGCTAGCCTAGGAAACACGCCGTGCTGGAACGAGAACGTCAACGCTTGATCGTCAAGCTCATCGATGAGCGCTCGATTGTGAGCATCGCAGAACTCGTCGGACTGTTAGGCGCGTCCGAGGCGACCATTCGGCGCGATATCAGTACGCTAGCCGAGGGCGGAGAGATCAAGCGCATCCGCGGCGGAGCGGAAGCCGTGCACCCAAGACTTCATTCTCATCTCGTTGGTATGCCGTTCGACTTGAGTCGCGATGTACGCGCGGCACAAAAGCGCGCCATTGCCAGAGCCGCGGCAGGATTGATCTCCCCTGGCGAGAGCATCGTCATCAATGGCGGCACGACCACGTTCGCGCTGGTCGAATTCCTTGCGCATCAGCGTCTGGATATTCTGACGAATTCATTCCCTATCGCCGCGCAACTCGTCGCGACCAGTCGCAACCGAATCACGGTCCCTGGGGGTACGATCTTTCGGGAGCAAAACATCATCCTGAGCCCGTTCCAAAACGATAGCGTCAGCAATTTCTGGGGGCGAAAGCTTTTTACCAGCTGTTACGGGATCAATCGCTTCGGATTGATGGAAGCCGATCCGCTGATCGTGCAGGCACAAGCCAAACTCTTGGAGCGCGCCGAGGAGGTCGTCGTCATGGCAGACAGCAATAAATTGCGGCAGCATTCGTCGATGATCGTCATGAGCCTGGAACGCATTTCCATCCTAGTCACCGACAGCGGTGCGAAGCCGAGCGACATCGAAGCTTTCCGGGCGGCGAACGTGAAGGTCGTTATCGCAGACACGGCGAGCGACGAAGCGTTCAAGGCATCTGCGTAGCGGAATTTTGGTTTCTGGAAGGGGATAGGGGATAGCGGATAGGGGATAGTCAGACAAGATGAGCGCAAGGCAGGTACCTTGCTTACGCAAGCTGCAAGCCCTAACCCCACTACCGACCAGCGCCGCAAGTCGATCGAGCTTGCCTACTGGCGGAAACGCTGCGAATCGCCCATCCTTACTCATAGGCCGATGGCACTTAGTGGGTTGTCGGTTGACGGTCGGAGAAGATGCTCCCTTCGACGGTCAACCGACAACTGTCAACTGCCAACTGCCGCTTAACTAAGCGGCCTTGCCTTAAGGCGGCAATCCAAAACGCATGAATGCCACATCAGAACCGGTAGGAACACTAGCAGTCGCGCTGTCTCACGCGGCGCAGTTGCTCGAGCGCGATCCGGCGCAGGCGGCCGAGCAGACGCTCGAGATATTGAAGGTTATCCCCGACCAACCTGCCGCAATGCTCTTGCTTGGCGTTGCCTATCGCCGGATCGGTAATGCCAAGCTCGCCGTTCAAACGCTCGACACGTTGTCGGCTCAGCACCCTAAGTGGGCGTTGGCTCACTACGAGCTCGCGCTCGCGTTGGCCGAATTGCGCCGGGGCGATGCTGCCGTCACGGCACTACGCCGAGCCGTCGAGTTAAAGCCGGACATGCCGGATGCTTGGCGGGCGCTCGGTGATCATTTGAACGCAGCCGGCGATGCCCAAGGTGCCGACGCCGCGTACGCGCAGCACATCAAACATTCGACTCGCGACCCTCGCTTGATGGAAGCGGCGACGGCGCTCATCGAGAATCGAATCGCTATTGCAGAAGCGTTGTTGCGCGAACATCTGATTCAGTATCCGACCGATGTTGCAGCGATGCGCATGCTCGCGGAAGTCGCTGGCCGACTGGGACGATACGCGGATTCAGAAACGCTGCTGACGCGTTGTCTGGAACTGGCGCCAGGCTTCGCCGCCGCCCGGCACAACTACGCGGTGGTTCTGCATAGGCAAAACCGATTCTCAGATGCACTCATGCAACTCGACCGGCTGCTAGAAAGCGACCCTCGCAATCCCAGTTACCGCAATCTCAAGGCCGCCATCCTAGGTCGCATCGGCGAGTACGATCGCTCGATCGCCCTGTATGCCGAGGTGCTCGCCGAGTATCCCTCGAATGCAAAAGTCTGGATGAGTTACGGACATTCATTGAAGACGGCTGGTCATCAGAAAGATTGTGTCAGCACCTATCGCAAGAGCATCGAGCTCGCGCCGAATCTCGGCGAGGCGTACTGGAGCCTCGCGAATCTCAAGACTTTCCGCTTCGAGCCTCATGAGATCGAGGCCATGCGAGCTCAGTTGTGCCGATCCGATTTGCGCGATGAAGATCGATTCCACTTTCATTTCGCATTGGGCAAGGCGTTGGAGGACGCCGGCGAGTTTGCCGAATCCTTCGATCATTACGAAAAGGGCAACTCACTACGCCGCGCTCTGATCCAATACGATGCGGACGAAACCGCCAGTCACGTGCACCGCTCAAAGGCATTGTTCACGAAGCAATTCTTCGGCGAGCGCGCCGCTCTCGGGTGTCCAGCTCAAGATCCGATCTTCATCGTCGGCTTGCCACGATCGGGATCAACGCTCCTGGAGCAGATTCTCTCCAGCCATCCCTTGGTGGAGGGCACGATGGAGCTTCCTGACATCATTTCCATTGCGCGCACTCTGGGCGGCAGGAGAATGCGTGGAGAAACTTCGAAGTATCCAGAGGTGCTGCAATCCTTGGATGCTGTTCAGCTACGCACGCTCGGCGAACGATACCTGGAGCAGACACGTATACAACGAAAGACCGATGCGCCGTTCTTCATCGACAAGATGCCGAACAATTTTGCGCACACCGGGCTGATTCACTTGATTCTACCGAACGCCAAGATCATCGACGCTCGCAGGCACCCGCTCGGCTGCTGTTTGTCGGGATACAAGCAGCACTTCGCTCGAGGGCAGCATTTCACGTATAGCCTCGAAGATATCGGCCGCTATTATCACGACTATGTCGAGCTGATGTGCCACTTCGATGAGGTTCTGCCTGGCAGAGTTCATCGCGTCATCTACGAAGAGCTCGTCGATGACACGGACACGCAGGTTCGCCGACTGCTCGAGCACTGCGGCCTGCCTTTTGATGAGCGATGTTTGCGCTTCTATGAGAATGACCGGGCGGTTCGCACGGCGAGCTCGGAGCAGGTCCGCCGGCCGATCTATCGTGAAGGCGTGGATCAGTGGCGGCAGTACGAGCCTTGGCTTGCACCATTAAAAAGCACCCTAGGCGCGGTGTTGGAGGTATATCCCAACACGCCAGAGTTCAATACTCGCTAAGACTTCGCGTACACTGATAAGAAGTGAAGCGGTTAGCGGTTGGCGGTTAGCGGTTAGTCAGAAACAGATCGGTTATCGACACTGACGTCTCTGACTAACCGCCAACCGCTCTTTTGGCTGGCACAATAAGATGGGGAGTTCGATATGACGACTGGCCACCATCGTTCTTTGCAAGAAGTGTTCAACTCACGCCGACGCGGCCTGCTGCTCGGCAAGGTGCCGCTCGCAGCCGCGCTGCTTGGGGTGAGCGTCCCGACATTCGCTCAGCAAACGGGCGCAGGTCAGCTCAAGAACATCATCGTGACCGCACAGCGGCGCGTCGAAGTTCTGCAAGACGTGCCGGTAAGCATTCAGGCGTTGAGTACCGAAACGCTCGAACAACTCGGCGTCAGCGATTTCGACGACTATGTGCGATTCCTGCCGAGCGTCTCCTACCAAACGGCCGGCCCGGGTTTCGCGCAAGTTTATATGCGCGGCGTTGCCAGCGGCGGCGATGGCAACCACTCCGGGTCTCTGCCGAGCGTAGGTATCTATCTCGACGAGCAACCGATCACGACCATTCAAGGCGCGCTCGATGTCCATCTCTATGACATCGCGCGAGTCGAAGCGCTCGCAGGACCCCAGGGCACGCTGTATGGCGCAAGCTCGCAGGCCGGCACACTGCGCATCATCACGAACAAACCGGATGCCACTCAGTTCGAGGCCGGTTATGACCTCGAAGGCGTGAGCGTCTCCGATGGTGGCAGCGGCTACGTCGCCGAAGGCTTCGTCAACGTGCCGCTGTCCGAAAGAGCGGCGATTCGCTTGGTCGGATGGAAGCGTCACGATCCGGGGTATATCGATAACATCGATGTGCCGCGAACGTTCCCCGTTTCCGGCATCACCGTCACCAACGATCGCGTCGAGAAGGACTACAACGATGTCGATACGATGGGTGCGCGCGCGGCCTTGAAGCTCGATCTAACCGACACCTGGACGATCACGCCGGCGTTGATGACGCAGGAACAGGAAGCGAACGGCGCTTTCGGCTTCGATTCGACGATCGGAGATCTGAAGCTCTCCCACCGCTTCCCCGAGGAATCACGAGATCGTTGGACGCAGGCTGCGCTCACCGTTGAAGGCAAGATCAGCAACTTCGATTTGATGTACTCGGGCTCCTATTTGAAGCGTGATGTCGATGTCGATCAAGACTATTCCGACTATGCCTTCTGGTATGACGTGCACTACAGCTATGGCGCGTATGTCTACGACGACGATGGCGCGCTGATCGATCCGTCGCAGTACATCCAAGGCAAGGATCGCTACAAGCGTCAGACCCACGAGCTTCGCATCGCATCCTCGAGCGAGAATCGCTTCCGCTTCGTCGCTGGCGTGTTCGCGCAACGCCAAGAACACGACATCCAGCAGCGCTACCTCATCGATGATTTCAATGCTGCGCTTGAAGTGACTGGCTGGCCCGATACGATTTGGCTGACGGAACAAGAACGCATCGATCGAGACTCCGCGGTGTTCGGTGAAGTCAGTTTCGATATCACCGATGCACTGACGGTTACCGGCGGTATGCGTTATTTCAAGTACGAGAACTCCCTGGAGGGATTCTTCGGCTTTTCCGATGACTTCAGCGGCAGCGGCCGAAGCGGCGAGACCCTCTGCAGTTTCATGGCTGGCGATGAGCGCTTCGACCGGTCTAGCTTCGTGCCGTTCACCAACATCGGCACGGCGCCGTGTAAGAACCTCGATAAGCGAGTGGAGGACGAGGACAGTATTCATAAGTTGAACCTCGCCTACAACTTCGACGACGACAGGATGATCTATGCGACGTGGTCGCGCGGCTTCAGGCCTGGCGGTATCAATCGAAACGGCACCTTGCCTCCGTATCTCGCGGACTTCTTGACCAATTACGAGCTCGGTTGGAAAACCACCTGGGCAGGCAATTCATTGCGCTTCAACGGCGCCGTGTTCAGTCAAGAGTGGGAGGACTTCCAATTCTCGCTGTTAGGTCTGAACGGACTTACCGACATCAAGAACGCCAATCAAGCTCGGATCAACGGGGTGGAAGCGGACATTAGTTGGGTCATGACCGATGCCCTCACGATCAATGGCGGCGTCGCATTCTTGGATTCGGAGTTGACGAAGAACTATTGCGGCTTCGTCGATCCTGTAACGGACCAACCCGTCACGGAATGTTCTGATCCGGAATCACCCAAGGGCACTCAGCTTCCAGTCACGCCTAAGTTCAAAGGCAATGTAACCGCTCGCTATGAGTTTCCGATCGGCTCCTTCGATGCGCATCTGCAAAGCGCGCTGGTATATGTCGGGGAACGATGGTCCGACCTACGCATCGCCGAGCGACAGATCCTCGGCAAGATGCCGAGCTACACGACGGTCGATTTGACTGCGGGCATGAGCAACGGCACTTACAATTTCGAACTGTTCGTCAACAACGCCACTGACGAACGAGCCGAAATCGCTCGCTTCTCGCAATGTGCCGAAGCCGTCTGCGGCGAACAGACCTACATCGTCACCAACTTGCCGAGACATTTCGGTCTGAGGTTTGGCCAGAAGTTCTGATTAACTTCTACCCGGAGATCCGCGCTCGTCTCGCGAAGCCGTTCTTGGCGCCGACCGCGGATCTTCTCCCCTCCGATCCCCTCTCCCTCTAGGGAGAGGGTTAGGGTGAGGGTCCAAATCTGCAGCGCCTAATCTCAAGACAGATCGCTGCTACTCGTCATTCCAGCGTAGGCCGGAATCCATCTTCTTTCCATGTAGGAAGACGCGAGCACAGAAACAAATCGGATGGATCGCGCCTACGCGCATTGCTGTCCGCAATAGTCTTCCGACGCATTCCCGTTCAAACCTTCGTCGTTCTTGCGAGGCGAGTGCTCATCCGAAACGACTGGGAAGAAGATGGATCCTCGCATTCCGCAAGGATGACGGAAGTAGAGTGCCCCCCTTTGCCGCCCCAATAGTCTCTGATGCACTCCCGTTCACACTCCTCGTCGCCCTTGCGAACGCGAGGGCCCATCCGAAACTGGGAAGGAAGATGGATTCTCGCATTCCGCAAGGATGACAGGAATAGAGGGTCCGCTCTTACCTGCAGTCCTTCCAAATGAATTGTGTCGAGAAATTTCTCCCGCTCTACATGCTCGCTCGAAAGCCTAACGAGTCGCGTTCCGGCAATCTCTTCCCGCACGCAGTGCGCCTACGCGGGAACAAATAGATGGTTGATTGACGCCGAGCCCGACAAGAACGATCTCGCACAGATCGCAGAAATAGAAGAAGAGCAGGATGTGCCGGGCGTGGCAGAGGAATATCTGTAAACGGCATCAAGAGATTCTCGCGGCGGCGCAACGGCGCGGCGGAAAGAATGAAGCAGATTGAAATTTTCTTGCTCTTACCTTTGCGGCCTCTGCGGACTTTGCGAGAGCTCTTCTTGGAGCATGCCTTAGGTCCGAAGACCGGCAACTGACACCAGAAAACGCGGTGAGTTGCGTGATGTTGTGCGCGGGTTCCCCGCACTTCGACTTATCTAAACGCGTCCTCACTTCCGCGGATTTTCACGCCGCATTCACGCCGTCTCGGACGTGATATTCACGCGTACCACCCATGATCCCAGTCGACCTTAGATATTCCAAGGAAGACAAGTCGCATGAACTGGCTATTCGCGAAACGGCTTAGATCGTTCGTTCTGCTCGCGGCACTGACGAGTTTCGTACTCAACCTCACCTTACTCGCGCCTGCGTTGTACATGATGCAGGTCTTCGATCGAGTATTCGCTAGCGGGAGCCTTGAAACCCTGGTGATGCTGGCGGCGATTACCTTACTGTTCCTAACGCTGGGCTACTTTCTCGATACCGTTCGCACGCGAGCACTCGCTTGGGCGGGTCGCTCGTTGGATCGCAAGCTTTCGAGTGCAGCGATACGCGATTCGCTCGCGCAGGCCGCAGCCGGCCCAGGGCGCATGGACACCGATGCGCTTCGCGACATCGCGCAGCTGCGCTCCTTTCTCAGCGGGTCCGGCGTGCTCGCGTTGTTCGATGCGCCTTGGCTGCCGGTCTATCTAGCGTTGATCACATTGATGCATCCGCTCCTGGGGCTCACCGGAGCCATCGGGGCACTCGCGCTCATTGCTGTCGGCATTCTGACGGATCGACTTACACGTGAGCACGCGGAGGAGGCGGTGCGACGCTCGCGTCTTTCTACGCGCCTGGCCGAGAAGCTCGCGCGCAACGCCGAGGTCATAGTCGGTATGGGCATGACCGGGACTGCGATCGAGCGATGGAACGCTCAGCAAGAGGAGCTATTGGAAACTCAG
>JAICPY010000113.1 GCA_025929585.1 Steroidobacter sp. | reverse complement strand
TGGGAATTCCCCGGCGGTAAACTCGAGAGCACCGAAGATCGCTTCGAAGGTTTGCGGCGCGAGTTACGTGAAGAGCTCGGCGTGGAAACCATTCGTGCAACACCGCTCATATCTTATGAGCATCGCTACGCAGAGCGAATCGTGTTTCTCGATCTATGGCTGGTGCATGAATTCACCGGCGAACCTCAATCTCTCGATGCGCAAGCGCTGCGGTGGGTCACGCTCGAGGAGCTCGACAGCGTAGGGTTGCTCGAAGCGGATCAGCCGATGATTGGAGCGTTGCGGGAAGCGACGAAAAAGAACGTGTAGTCTGTACTTCCGTCATCCTTGCGAATGCGAGGATCCATCTTCCTCTCAGTTGTTGAGGATAAGTCCTCGCTTCGCATGGGGACCGTCCCTAGAGAGGGACAGTCCCCTGAGAATGATCGTGCGATCCGGGGACATTCCTCGTCTTTCGAGGAGTGTCCCCAAAACTCTACTGAATACCGAGATTCTCCTCGAAGAACCTCAACACCGTCTCGTAGTAATGCCGTCCAGTCTGCGGCATGCGGACCAAGCCGTGTTTGCCGCCCGGATACGTCATCACGTCGAACTGCTTCGCGCTCGATTGAAGTTGCTGCATGAGCATTGTGGTGTGAGTGAAGAGAACGTTGTCGTCTGCCATTCCATGCACGAGTAGTAGTCGTCCCTGTAGTTTCTGCGCATCCGCAAGCGCGCTGCTGTGTTCATACCCTTTCGCATTGCTCGATGGCATGCCTAAGTAGCGTTCCGTGTAATGCGTGTCGTACAAGCGCCACTCGGTCACCGGTGCGCCGGCAACGCCAGCCCGAAACACATCAGTGTTTGTCATGGCCATCAGCGTCATGTAGCCGCCATAGCTCCAACCCATGATGCCGATGCGAGCCGGATCTACGAAGTCTTGTGTCTTCAAAAATTCCACACCCCGCAGTTGGTCTTCAACTTCGATGCGGCCGAGTTGCCCGGCAATTGCCGATTCGAAAGCGCTACCGCGAAAGCCCGAACCGCGGTTGTCTAGAGTGAACACGACAAAGCCATGCTGCGCGAGGATCTGCCGAAAATAGCCTTGCACTGCCCGCGTGCCGCCCATCCAGTCCTTTCTAACGTATTGGAAGTGCGGGCCGCCATAGGTGTCGATGACGACTGGATATCGTTTGCCGGGTTCGAGATGAGCTGGTTTGAGCAGTCGATAAAAGAGTGCCTGCCCGTCGGCTGCGGTAATGGAGCCGAATTCTTCTTGCACGTGGTCAGACTTGAACATCGCATAGGGATGCGAGTTGTCTATCGCGTTTCGAACCATCCAATACTTCAGCGATCCATCGAGCGCGCGCACACTGGCAGTGGGCGGTTGTTCAGGTGAGGAATGAATATCGAAGTAGCCCGTCCCTTTGGGTAGCAGCTTTGCATCATGCCAACCTGGCTCTCTCGAGAGCTTGCGAGGTGAGTCTGGCTTTCGCGTGTCGAGCGAGGCGCTGTACAGATGACGCTCCAGCGGCGATTCCTTGTTTGCCATGAAGTACAACATCTTCTCTTTTTCATTCACGCCAACGAAGCCTGTTTCGACACCATCGCCGACGACCATCCAAGGGCCGGCGGTCAATGGACGAATCAGCTGACCGTTCCAGTCGTACAAGTACAAGTGTTTGTATTCGGAGCGGCGCGAGGACCAGACGAACATCTGCCGGTTCTCGAGGAAGTGCAGGTCGTGGTTCAGCTCAACCCAGTGAGGGCTGCGTTCTTCGAACAGAACACGAGCGCTGCCTTTGCTCGCATCCACCTTCCAAAGCTCCAAGACTTTCTGATCGCGCGACTGGCGTTGCACTGCTATCGATGCAGAATCCGGGAACCAATCGACGCGCGCCAGATATTTACCTTCGAAATCGATGTAGGCCGCGATGCTCGAACGATCCCGGATGCGCATCGTCTTGAGCTCAACGCGGGTGTTCGCAGTCCCGGCAGCCGGATAGCGCTGGCGTGACATGCTGGCACCTTCGGCGTTGATCTCGAAGCGTTCCACTTCCTGAACCGGTGTATCGTCGATGCGGGTAAACGCAATCCACTGTTCATCGGGGGACCACCAATAACCGGTGTCACGATCCATCTCTTCTTGTGCAATGAATTCTGCGACACCGTTCTGCACTAGCCCTTCACCATCGCTCGTCAGCGCGGTCTCGATTCCCGTGGCGAGATCGAGGACGAACAAATCCTGATCGCGAATGAAACTTACATAGCGCGCATGCGGCGAAAATCTCGCGTCTGTTTCGTAGCTCTCCGAGGCAGTCAGGCGTCGCACGGATTGCTTGGAAGAACCCAGGTCATATAGATACAGGTCTCCTCCCATCGGCAGTAGCACCTGATGACCGTCTTGCGCGAACGAGTACTCGACAATGCCACGGAGCGACGCCGTGCGTTGACGTTCTCGCCGCGCCTCTTCTTCCGCAGAAAGCGATTCGGTTCCCGAGACGAATGCGCGTGAGTCCACGAGCAGCTCGCTCTTGCCTGTCCGCGTATCGAAACCCCATAGATCCAACTGATCCTTGTTCTCTGCCTTGCCTTGCAAGAATGTGACGTAACGTCCATCAGGTGAGAACTTCACCTCGCGGAGCCTCGGACCGCTCAAATCAGGGGCTGCGAAAATCCGTTCGACGGTCAGGGCGGCCGCTTGAGCTGCAAAGCTCCCGCAAAGGACCAAGCAAAGAAGAAGTAGTAGCGATGTTGTATACCGCATGTGCAAGATTCGTCCGGATGTTGCGGCTCTGCGCCCGGGGACGCAGACTGTAGCAGGAAGAGGTGACGAGGTGACGGGGTGGCGAAGTGACGACGTCGGAGCGACGCGCTTCCCGCCGAGCTAGTTGGCCAACCAAAATCGAGACCGGGGCAGGGTAGGCATGAAATATCAGCTTGATCGTATTGTGGCAACGGTTGCGGTATTCCTTATGGTGTCATGCAGTGTAGATCGTCAACACGAGGATACCTCCGACGATCAATTTGCTTATCCAGAAACGCATCGCGTCGATCACATGGATGTGTATCACGGTGTGCAGGTAGCGGATCCCTATCGTTGGCTGGAGAACGAGGGTAGTGCGCAGATCAAGCAATGGATTGCGGCACAGAACGCGCTCGCGCAGCCTTTTCTCGAGGCAATTCCCGCGCGCGAGCCGATCAAAAGGCGCATGACGCAGCTGTGGGACTACGAACGATATGGGGTTCCTTACAAGCGCGGGGGACGCTACTTTTATCTGCGTAACGACGGCTTACAGAATCAAAGTGTTCTGTACGTCGCGGAGTCGCTCGATAGCGAGCCTCGTGTGCTGCTCGATCCGAATCAGCTGAGTCAGGATGCAACTATTGCTTTGGGTGAGTACGTTCCGAGCCCGGACGGAAAACTGCTCGCATATAGCTTGTCCGACGGCGGAACGGATTTGCGTTCGTGGCACTTCCGCGACGTCGAGAGCGGCAAGGATCTCCCCGATGTCTTGCGATTCATGAAGTTCGTCGAGGTCGCGTGGACCGCGGATTCGAAGTCTGTGTACTACTCTCGGTATCCCACGCTCCCGGACGGCACCGGCGACGCATCTAAACAGCGAAAGGTCTTTCGACACGTACTCGGCGCCGATGTCGCACGAGACGAAATGATCTTCGAAGTCACCGATCACCCAACTCGCAATCCATACGTGCAGGTCTCGGATGACGGCCGTTATCTCGTCATGTTCATGTATGACGGTTCGCAGTCGACGGGTTTGTACTACATCAAGCTTGGACCCGATGGTGCCCCCGCCGGAGAGGTCGTACGACTCATCGATACCTTCGATGCAGAGTACCAATTCGTCGCCGAAATCGATGATGTCTTCTACGTGCGAACGACCTCACGTGCTCCTTATGGACGGCTTGTCGCGATCGATCTGGCGAAACCCTCGCCCGATCAGTGGCGCGATGTCGTTCCCGAAACCCGCTTCGCTCTACGGGAAACAACAATCCTATCCGGCAAAGTGATCGCGCAGTATTTGGAAGATGCCCACTCTGTCGTGCGTGTGCAGAGCTTGTCGGGCGAGGCGCTCTACGAGGTGAAGCTACCGGGCTATGGACAGGCCGCAGGCTTCTTTGCCGATGTGAACGAGAACGAGACTTTCTTTTCCTACACCGATTTTCTGACGCCGACTTCCATCTCTCGACTCGAAGTCGAGACCGGGAAAGTGTCTTTATTCAGAGCACCGAAGTATCCCGCGGACACCCAGGCATACTTGACGGAGCAGGTTTTTTACACGAGCAAGGACGGCACTCGCGTGCCGATGTTCATCGTGCGAAAGCGCGATTTCGTCAAAGACGGCCAGGCGCCGTTGATGCTCTACGGCTATGGTGGCTTCAATCTCGCGCAGCAGCCCGCCTTCAGTACTCCCGTGCTCGTCTGGCTCGAAATGGGCGGCGTGTTCGCGCTCGCAAATATTCGCGGCGGCTCGGAGTACGGGGAAGAGTGGCACAGTGCCGGCACGAAGCTGAACAAGCAGAATGTGTTCGATGATTTCATTGCCGCAGCCGAATGGCTGATCGCGGAAAAATACACATCCACTCCGAAACTGGCGATTCGAGGTCGAAGCAACGGAGGCTTGCTCGTCGCTGCTGCCATCACACAACGTCCCGATCTATTCGGTGCCGCGCTTCCTGCAGTAGGTGTACTGGACATGCTGCGTTACCACACGCCGAGCTCGAATGCGCGCCAATGGTCTTCCGATTATGGCTTGAGCGAAGACAAGGAAGAGTTCGAGGCGCTTTACGCGTACTCGCCGCTACATCGGCTCAAGGAGGGTACGTGCTATCCGCCCACTTTGATCACGACCGCGGATCGCGACGATCGCGTCGTACCGTGGCACAGCTACAAGTTCGCGGCCGAGATGCAACGCGTCCAAGATTGCGACAATCCCGTCCTGTTGCGTGTCGAGACGCGCGCCGGCCACGGCGCAGGCAAACCAGTGTGGATGCAGATTGAAGACTATGCGGACCAGTGGGCGTTTCTGGTTTCCGCGTTGAGAATGAGAAGCGAGCCGATGATGTCGGCAAGCGAGCCTTTGGCACGCAAGCCCGCGGACGGGCAGGCAAGCCGATAAAGACATCGGCAAGCCAGAATTGGAAACAGGTCGCTGACGCTTATGACCCGAGTGACGCTATTCTCGAGCGAGCCAAGATAATTTTCATTCTTGGCGTCACACGATGATGACGGCGGATTTTCATCAATCGATTCTGGCCTGCCGCGCCGCGCGGCTCGCCTGCCGATGTTCATCGGCTTGCTTGCCGCCAGGCTTGCCTGCCGACTAGTCGGCCCGCGCCCATTCTTCTCCCTATTCTTCCTCCTTCTCCTCTTCATCCTTGATCTCTTCGCCCGGAATTGCGCGCTGGCCGGAGGCCCACGCGCCTAGATCGATCAACTTGCAGCGCTCGCTGCAAAAAGGTCTCCAGCGGGAGCTCTCGGTCCATTCAACGGGGCGATCACAGGTGGGGCAACGCACGGTGGGCATGTCGGAGAGAAGCGGTTGGCGGTTAGCGGTTAGTTCGGAGGCGAACGATGGCTATAGTTGGAGCGCGGCGAAAAATTTAAACGGTGTGTGCAGAAGGAAAGAGGCCGGGATGGGTGAGGGTAAGCGATAGCTAAACCCGACTGGAGTGTGAGCTGGACTGAGCTCCCGATTATGCGGTGACCTCTCCGGTTCTTCACTAACCGCTAACCGCTAACTGCCAACCGCTTCCCTCTTCTAGCTACACACCGTCAACAAAAACGGTACATCCTCGGTCGTCTGGCTTGGACGAGCATTGATGTCGGTCCATGTCAGGAACCGGATACTGCAGCGATGGTGGCTGCCGCTGATCTCGGGAAAGAGCGGCGTGCCCAGTGGAAGGGTTAGGCGTAAGAGCTGCCCCGGATTGTCGCGTTCGAAGACGACTTGAAATGTACCGGCGGTTGCGACTTCAGGTCTAGGACGCGCGGATTCTCGAATCAGCCAGAGCAACTCTGTGACGGCATCGCACAACGGCCGAATGGTCGACATCCAATCGGAAAACTGAGCACTGCGCGCGGCGAAGGGTTGGTCGAGCCAATGGCGATAGTCCGGTAAGTCGAATTCGCAGGTGCCGCCGGGAATGGAGCTTCGGTGTTTGATGGAGTTCAGAAATTCCGAATCGCGCAAGCGCTGCATGAAGAGCGCGCCGGCTGAGTTCAATTCGGTGCGCAGCCGGCCGAGATTCGTCAAAACCGCGCGCAACCGCGATCCATCGACACCCGGTTTGGTTTGGTAGTCATTCATGATGGCCATCTGGCGCTCGAGCTCCTTGAGCACCTCGCTGCGGATGTCGCCGCGAGCCGTAATAGCCAAGATTTCCAGCAGTGAGTTCATCGCCGCGCGAGTCGACCACTGATCTGGTTGCTCTTCGTGGAACAGCGTCTGCTGGTAAAGGAAGTCCAGACGCAGAAAGGTGCGCATCCGCTCATTGAGCGGCTGCTCGTAGACGGTCGCAGCACCCGCGGCCGCAGCTCTGGAATCAGTGACTGACGAACTCATCCCGCGGATTGTGAAGCAGTCGCGCGCCGTTAAAAACCCCTTTTCAAAGTTTTCTGCGGGCGAGTGCCTAAGTCTTACTCGGTCGAAGCGCTCTTCACTCCGGCGCGTTCCTTTTCCACGAGCTCGGTGGCGATACGCAAGACATCCGCGAACGTGTCACCCAGCACAGTGTACTTACCCTCCACCGTGAGTTGGGGTACTCCACTGACTTGGTAGTCGCGGGACAGTTGATCGGCTCGCAAGGCACTTTGGGTCACGCTGAATGAATTGAAGGCTTCGCGAAATTTCGCGGCGTCGCCGCCCTGCTCGGCAATCCAAGCGGAGAGATTTTGCTCGTTGAACAAGGGCTTTCGCTCTTCATGGATGGCTTTGAATAGTGCTGCATCGAAGCGCTCCAATTCGCCCATCGATTGGAGCGCATAGTAAGCGCGAGCGAGCTGGCCCCATTGCTGACGGCCGAAGGAAACGGGCACTCTTACGAATGCGGTGTCCTTTGGCAATTCGCTTGCCCACTTGGTCACGCTCGGATGGAAGTGAGCGCAATGAGGGCAGGCATAGGAAAAGAATTCCAACACTTCCACCTTGGCCTCGGTGAGAGCTGGGCGGGCGGGAGCCAAAGAGCGATAGTCGCGTCCCTGGACGACTTCCGCGGAGACGCTGGTTGCCAGTAGGGCTGCCGCTACCACTAAGAAAGAACGCCACATCGAACACACCTCATTGTCGGTTATGCGAGTTGGACCGACGCAAACCAGGAAAGTGCAGCTGCGCCTCAACGGCAAAAACCTTGAGACGCAGCCCAACTAAAGCTCGTGACGTGGCAATCGCAGGCCGCGAAATTTTCGCGACCCGCTTCTGTCACCATCCGCCGTCTGCCGCTCACGGCCGAAGGCCCTTAGGGCTGCGGCGGCTGAGGCTGCTGTGGCTGTTGCGGTTGCGCCTGCGCCTTCTGAATATCCAACAATTCGACATCGAAGATCAACGTCGAACCGGGTTTGATGTTCGGGGTACCGCGATCGCCATAGGCAAGTCCGGGCGGGCACACGATGCGGCTCTTACCGCCCACTTTCATCGTCTGCAGCGCCTCGGTCCAGCACGGAATTACACCATCGAGCGGAAAGGTTGCCGGTTCCTTGCGCTCGACCGAGCTGTCGAACACTTTTCCGTCTGGAGTCGTGCCGTGATAGTGCACTTTCACCGTATCCGCGGCGGCGGGAGATGCACCTGTGCCGGCTTTAACTGTCTTGATCACGATGCCGGATGCCGTCTTCGTGGCGCCTTTTTCCGCGGCCGCTTTGTCGGTGAACACTTGACCGTTTTTCTTCTCGGCTTCCGCCACGGCGGCCATGCGGGTTCCCTGTAACTCGCCGAGCTTCGGCACATAGGCATCCACATTGATTGTCGCTTTGCCCGTCGCGCCATCGGTCAGGCCCGACTTCACGAGCTCGAGCTCGGCGGGAGTCAGATTGAACGACGCTAGGTTTTTTGAGATCGCAACGCCCAGCGCATAAAACGCTTTTTGCTCTTCCGATTGCGGCTCTGCCGCGTAAGCCGAGGAAGAGGCGACGCCGATGAGAATCAACGCGAACCGGCAAAGTCGAACCGACATAGATCACCGTCATTGGTGGAGTAGGGCGCGCAAGTTTGCGGGCCGGCACTAGAGGTGTCCAGTGGGGGCACGTAGCGCGCGGGCGATCGTCGCTCTTCGGCGACGCCGCGGCTCTCGTCGGTGTTAGACGTGTAAGGTGTAGGCGTGTACAGGTTCAGATGGAAGTGGGAGGGCCGCGATGGCGGCGAGGCGCGTGCCAGTCGCAGCTCTCGGCGGGTGTAGGCGCGTAGAGGCCAATATAGGGACTAGGGCGCAGACCAATACGGAAGAGCTTGAGAATCTCAAGAAGGGATGCGCGTTGCGCCATCCCCATTCCCCCTCCTCCGAGTCCCTCCCCCGTTTTACGGGGGAGGGAAGGGTGGGGCTTCTCGGCATCTTTTAACTCCCGACCCATACGGCACATACACACATATATATGTCGCGCCGCACGTCCGACCTCACACGTCCAGACCCGCACACCAACTAACACCTACTTCCCTTCCGTCCCTCCGACCAATCCTCTCGCCTCCAACAGCGGTCCGATCTCGGGATCTTTGCCATAGAAGTCTCGGAAGATCGTCATCGCATCGACACTGAATCCTTTGGACAGAATCTTCTGTCGCAGCAAGTCACCGTTCTCGCGCGTAAGTCCGCCATGCGTGTCGAACCAATGCTCGGTGTCGCGTGCGAGTACCTCACTCCATATATAAGCGTAATAGCCGGACGAATAGCCGATGGGGCTCGAGAAGATGTGCAGGAAGTACGTCGAGCGATATCTCGGCGGAACCGGCTCGAACGCCGCGCCGGCCTTCTTCAACGCCGCTGCTTCGAACTCTGCGATCTGAGACGAAGCAGGTGTCTTGTCTGCTGGCAGTTGATGGTAGGCCTGATCGAGTAGCGCTGCCGCGAGATACTCTGTCGTTGCATAGCCTTGGTTGAACTTGCGTGCGGCGAGCACTTTGTCCATCAACGCTTTCGGCATCGACTCGCCGCTCTTGTAGTGCTTCGCATAATTCGCGAGCACACGCGGCTCGGTGGCCCACATCTCGTTGTATTGAGAAGGGAACTCCACGAAGTCGCGGGGCACACTCGTGCCTGAGAACCGCGGATACTGCACATCGGAAAACATGCCGTGCAGCGCGTGCCCAAACTCATGGAACGCCGTTGTCACTTCATCGAACGTCAGCAATGTCGGTTGCCCCACGGGTGGCTTCGGGATGTTTAGATTGTTTACGACAACCGGCTTCGCATTCAGCAATCGTGATTGCTCGACGAAGCTATTCATCCAGGCGCCGCCTCGTTTGTTGCTGCGTGCGTACCAATCGACCAGAAACAGGGCGAGAGGCGAGCCATCAGGATTGAAGACCTCGAAGACGCGAACGTCGGGATGGTAGGCCGGCAAGTCCTTGCGTTCCTTGAAGCTTAAGCCATGAAGTTCATGCGCAGCGAAGAACACACCATCGCGCAATACCCTTTCCATCTCGAAGTAGGGCCGCACTTCTGATTCGTCGTACGAGTACTTGGCTTTGCGAACCTGCTCGGCATAGAAGTCCCAATCCCAAGGCTCGAGCGTGAAAGGTTTCGTACCGGCCGCTTTCGCTCGAGCGTCGATGAGTTTCTGAATCTCTGCCGCCTCCTTCTTCGCATTCGCCACCGCCGGAGTCGCCAGCTGCGACAGCATTCGGTTCACTGCATCGGGCGTTTGGGCGGTCGCATCTTCGAGCACATAGGCCGCGTGATTGATGTAACCGAGCAGTGTTGCTCGCTCGGCGCGCAGCTTCACGATCTTCGCAATGAGCTCCGTCGTCGCTAGCTCGCCGCTCCAGCCTCGATTGACCGACGCTTTGAAAATGCGTTCGCGAAGGACACGATTTTCCAATTGCGAGAGTGAAGGTTGCTGCGTCGTATTCAACAATGGAATGACCCACTTGCCTTCCATGCCGCGCGACTTCGCTGCTTCCGCGGCGGTGGCGATCTGCGCTTCGCTGAATCCTTTGAGCTCAGCGACATCATCGACCACGATCGCCGCCGCATTGTCGCTCTTCAGAACGGTCTGCCGAAACTGTGTCGTCAACGACGAGATCTGTTCGTTCAGCTGCTTGAGTTTGGTCTTCTTCTCTTGGCTCAGATTTGCGCCGGAGCGGACGAACAGCGTGTAGTAACGCTCGAGTAGTCGCTCAGATTCCGGATCGAGCTTCAAGTCCGCACGCTGCTCGTTCAAGGATTTCACTCGGGCGAATAGCTTTTCGTTGAGGAAGATGGCATCCGAGTGAGCCGAAAGCTTCGGCGCCATTTCAGTCTGTACTTTCTCGAGCGTCGGATTGGTGTTCGATGCCGTCAGATTCGAGAACACGTCCGAGACTCGATCCAACAAATCGCCGGATTTCTCCAATGCGACGATCGTATTCTCGAACGTGGCTGGTGAAGGATTGTTCGCAATCGCTTCGACCTCCTTGATCTCCTCGGCCATCCCAGCTTCGAGTCCCGGCGCGATGTGCTCGTCCTTGATCTTGTCGAGCGGCGGTAACTGATAGGGCAGCGTGCTCGGCTTGGCGAAAGGATTGTCTTGCGGCAGGGAGGCAGCGATTGCATTCATGGAGATTCCGAGAGAAAGGGCAGCAGCGATCGCTGTGCGGGCGAAGATACGATGGTGCATTGAGATACCTTGAGCAGGTGCGGCGAACGGCCGAGTCGTGCCGACAGGGTTACAAAAACCAGCCCGATCCTCAAGACAGGGTTTCCCCGCCGACGTTGTATACGGAGCACTGGTTGCGGCATCTGCCAAAACATCATGGTTCAGAATCACGGTGCGAATCATGCTTCAGAATCCTCCCCCGTTTTACGGGGCAGGGCAGGGAGGGGGCCTCTTGGATTCCCAGCCTCACCCCGCCGGCAACGTGTACTTCGCCTCGATCAGCTCCCTAATCCTCTGACGCGACTGATGCGGGTCGATCTGGGATTGCTGCTCGATCGCGGCAACCTCGTCCGCAATGGATTCATCGCGGATCCCTTTGCGAAACCACTCCGAGACTTCGTTCTTCTTGAGATGAAACAACCATGTTTCATCATCTACACCATCGGCTAGATCCATAAACAAAATCAGGTTTGGCGCTCGCAGCTTGAGTTTTCCTTCCGGTCCTCGAAAGTAGAAGCTGCGATCTTCAGGCAATGATCCTTCCGCATACTTGCGCAAGTGGCGCTTGCGCTCGGTGTGGCTCGGCTCCACGCGAACCACTTTCGGCGCAGCATTCGTCGACTTACTCCACACCATTGCAGATCCGGGTTCCAAAGCTTCAACGGGCACTTGAACAGGAGCCACTGCGTTTGCATCGGTAAATTCTCGAAGCATTTCTCCGGTTTTTTCCCCGAGCATGACGATCGTATCGATGTGTTCGAGCACGGCCTGTGCGATCAAACTCGGTTTCATGCTGACCATGATGACGCCATCGAGATTGTCCGGGCTGGGTGCATCAGTCGCTTGCCATTGCGCGGGCAGCATATGATGTACTTCATCTATGAGTAGCCAATGCGGCCGCCCAGTGCGGGCGCGGATATCGCGCAATCTAGGGAACAGCGCGGTGAAGAACCAAGGTCGGTCCTCGAGCTTCACGCCAAGCAAGTTGATGATCGTATTCGTGTCGGGCTTGCACAACAGTTGTTCGCACTCTTCCAGCGTGGGTGCATGATCCGGCGCGCCGATCACAACAGCGGATTCGATGTTCTCGTAATCCCCTTCGGGATCGATGATGCAGAAGTTGTAACCGCTAGCGTGCAATCGTTCGATCAATCCTGTCGCGACCGAAGACTTGCCGCCGCCAGAAGTGCCGACGATGAGCGCGTTGACGGTGAACGGGGAGAGCTGCACTGGCTCATCTTCATCGTCGTTGCCGAGTAGAACATGATGACGAATGAGCTGCGGCTCGCGATCCTGGAGATCATCCTCGAGCATTTCATCGATGAGCTCGATAACACCGGCGCCATGATCCGCTGTCAGCACGATGTCCGCTCGCTCTTTCACTGCCGGCAAAGCATTCGCCACTGCGGCTGAGCACTCGCAGATACTCAAGAACGCATGATCGTTCTCCGCATCGCCCACGCCGACGGCGTTATGTACCGATAGATTCAGTTCACGCAGCGCCGCACGCAGCCCAGTCGCTTTGTTTACACCAGCCGGCAGAATCATCACCGCTCCCTTGTTAAAGATGACCTGCAGCTCCAGCCCGAACTCCCGAATCGTTTCGAGCACTGCATTCTCATGCGGCTCCCAAGTTGCAACGATGCTTTTGCCAACAGAGATCGGCCCGACTCCTTTCGCGCGCAACGCTTCCACGAAATCCGCGCGTGGCGCTTCACCTAACGCCCGCTCCTCTTTCGTCGTCGGCCAATACAACAATGCACCATTCTCCGCGACGATGAGATCGAACAAGTCGAAGCGCGTGAACACTTTCTCGAGGTCGGGAATCTCTCTTCCCGTCACCATCACCAACTTCCGACCCGATTCACGCAACCGCTCCAACGCATCGAGCGTGGGTTCATCCACGCCGCCGTGATGTGCAATCGTCCCGTCGTAATCGGTGCAAAGAGCGAGATAGCGCATGGTCGGAGATGCCGAGAGCTTGATGTTTGGCAGGAACGTAGTGGCGTGCAATGGGGTTCCCGGCGGATAGTGTTCGAGGTGTAAAGGTGTAGAGGTGTAGGGTCGGATGGTTGTCGGTTGACTGTCGACGGCAAGAAAGCTGCGTCACATGTCGACCGATTCCCGATTCCCTCCCCCGTTCACGGGGGAGGGCAGGGTGGGGGCCTCTCCTATTTCTCCTTCTTCTTCCGGTCCCTTCTCCCTCCAGGGAGAAGGTTAGGATGAGGGTCTGCTACATCTCAGATCGCGCAGCTCACATTTGTCATCGATAACCGCAACCCAAGTTGACAACGCTGCACGTCCGTACAATTCTCATTGTTGAACGGAGCAAGTCGCAACCAAAATCACAAAGCGACCTTCGCGTTCCAACCCAACAACAAACGAAGAACGCAGCCATGAAAGCAATCCAACCATTACTCTTCTCAGCGTTACTAACTTTCAGTACCGGAGCTTCCGCTGAATGCGCAAGCTATGGCTGCGCGAACGCTTATGTTGATACGCTCTACGTGAGAGCTGGAAGTGGGTTCTTCGTCGGAACAACAGGCACTGAAACTCTAGCGAATTGCACGCCGACATCCGGAGTCTTCTTCTTGATGCCGCTCGATGCAGCCAACTACAAAGAAATCTACGCCACACTTCTGGCCGCGCAGCTCGCAGACAAAAAAGTCAGCATCCGCATCAATGAAGGCACCGATCCATGCACGATCGCGTACGTTTCTATCGATCGACAATAGCCTGAGATCAAGGTTGGAAAATTTCTCGTGCATGAAGAAATCTGTTGACATCAAAACCGCTGAGTAGCAAATTCATGCACAACGATCTCCCACGGATAACGGGATAGAGATTCGTAACTGGCAATAAGAAACAAAGAACGCCTAGCTAAGGAAGGCACGTTGATTTCCTTCCAGCAATGCGGTTGATCGAACGCACGCGGTGAAACTGCGTGCGACATAAGTGCGGCTCATAGACCGCGCGAGCGGGTGCAAAGAATAAGGGAGGGCAGCAATGCTCAGGCTCGTGGCTTCGCGTGTCTTTCACGCGGGTGGTCTCTTCGTGCGTCTTCGCGCAGGCACGCGCGCCTGCTTCTATCCCCTGTCCGCTATCCCCTATCGCCTTCTCTCTGTCTGATGAACCGCTATCAGCAAGAGCTGGTTGAAATGGATCGCAAACGAAGATTGCGA
>JAICPY010000268.1 GCA_025929585.1 Steroidobacter sp. | reverse complement strand
TGCACGCTGCAGCAGCCCTCAAGCATCACTTCATCGACAAGGACAACGTGCTGCGACGCATGCTGCCGCTCAAGTTGAAACCGGATCGCTAGTATGAAAACGACCCATCGGACTCCCTGTCACGAGGGTCGTGGAGCAGAGGAAAAAACGTGGTTTTTCCTCTGCTCTCGCCACTAACGCGGCGGGGTGTCGCGCGGCGATCGGGGTGACAAAGCGCGACAATCAGGATGACAAGATTTTGAAGGGTCAAATTCGAGTCTTTCAGCTTGGATTTGACCTACAAGGAGGCGACTTCGGGCTTATTTGAGTCCGTCTCGTCGGTGATCGAGGCCGATGGGGTAATGCATGGCGGGTGTTCCACGACGGAGTACCAGCCCTCATGCCCGGTCGACACATCAACGATCACCAGATGAGGCTGTACATGAAATCCAGACTGACTGAAACGAAGCCGGTGTCGGCGGCACACGCGTCGATAAGCTTGAAGACGGCCTACCGCATCGAGAACGACCCTCGATTGCCGTCACAGAAGGCGGCGCCCCGTGGCCGGCGTCGAGCGGATCCACTGGTCGCCATTTTTGATACCGACGTTGTACCGATGCTCGAAGCGGCGCCGGGCTTGCGGCCGATCGCGATCTTCGAGGAGATGCAGCGTCGCCATCCCGAGTTGCCCGATGGCGTACGTAGAACCCTGGAGCGGCGGATCCGGCAATGGCGTGCGCTGAAGGGTCAAGATCGAGATGTCATCTTCCGCCAGGTTCAAGAACCGGGGCGCATGGGATTATCGGATTTTACCGAGATGGGCGATCTGGGCGTACGCATCGCCGGGGTTGAACTCGATCACCGTCTGTACCACTTCCGCTTGGCGTGCTCAGGCTTTGAGCACGTCCATGTGATCTTGGGCGGGGAGAGCTATGTGGCACTCGCCGAAGGCCTGCAGAACGCGCTGTGGACGCTGGGTGGGGCACCGCGCGAGCATCGCAGCGACAGTCTGTCGGCGGCGTTTCGTAATCTTGACCGCGAAGCGCGCGAAGATCTGACGCAACGTTACGATGCGCTGTGCACGCACTACCGCATGGAGCCGACTCGCAATAATCGCGGTGTCGCGCACGAAAACGGCAGCATCGAAAGTGCGCACGGACACCTGAAGCACTCGATCCGCGATGCACTGCTGATGCGCGGCTCGAGGGACTTCGAGGATCTGCTGGCGTATCGATCGTTCCTTGATGAAATTGTCGGCCGCAAGAACGCACGCAATAGCAAGCGCATTGATGCCGAGCGCGCCGTGTTGCAGCCGCTCCCCGACACGCGCACCGCCGCTTACGAGCAAGCGTTGGTGTACGTCAGTACCTCCTGCGGCTTCGTGCTGCGCAAAGTGTTTTACACGGTGCCCTCGCGCCTGATCCGCCACCGCTTGCGCGCGCGGTTGTACGACGATCGTGTGGAACTGTTCATGGGCGGCACGCAGGTGCTGAGCCTGGTGCGAGGTCGACCTGGCCGGGAAGGCAAGCACGGACACGTGGTGGACTATCGGCATGTGATTCATGCCTTGCGACGCAAGCCCATGGCACTGCTGAATCTGGTGTATCGCGACCAACTCTGGCCGCGCCAAGCCTACCGAGATATGTTCGATCATCTATGCGAACGGCTCTCTGAGCGCGGCGCCTGCCAGCTGATGGTCGAGTTGTTGAGCATCGCCCATGAGCGCGCCTGCGAGGTGCAACTAGCCGCAGTGTTGAGCGAGGATCTCGCCGCCGATCGACTCCCGGACCTGAAGCAGCTGCGTACGCGCTTTGCACCTGATCCGGCAAGCCTGCCTGAGGTGTGCGTGCAGCTCACGCCGCTGAGCTTCTACGAGGCGCTGAACGACTCGTACATCGGAGCAGCCGCATGAACACAACCATCGATACATCACGCTTGGCGCTGCTGCTGAACGAGCTGCGGTTGCCGGCGATCAAGCAGTTGTGGCCACAGTTTACCGAGCGCTCGGACAAAGAAGGCTGGCCTGCGGCGCGCTTGCTGATGGCGCTGGCTGAACATGAGGTTGCAGAACGCGATCGGCGGCGCATCGAACGCCACCTCGCAGAGGCGAAGCTTCTGCCTGAGAAGACGTTGGACAACTTCGACTTTCCCGCGGTGCCGATGATCTCCAAGGCGCAGGTGTCGGCACTGTGCGCTGGCGATGGCTGGCTCGAGAAGGGAGCCAACTTGTTGCTGTTCGGACCGCCCGGCGGCGGCAAGTCGCATCTAGCCTCAGCGATCGGACTGGCGCTGGTCGAGAAAGGCTGGCGAGTACTGTTTGCACGGACCTCGGAGCTTGTGCAGCGACTACAGCTCGCACGCCGTGAGTTCGCTCTGGAGTCCGCCATCCAACGCTTGGATCGATACCACTTGCTCATCCTGGATGATCTGGTCTACGTGACCAAGGACCAAGCGGAAACCTCGGTGCTGTTCGAGTTAATCAGTACTCGCTATGAACGACGTTCTGTCCTCATCACCGCGAATCAACCCTTCGGTGAATGGGGAAAAGTCTTCCAAGATCCCGCCATGACTCTCGCTGCCGTTGATCGTCTCGTACATCACGCCACGATCTTTGAGATGAACGTGGAAAGCTACAGACGACGCGCTGCTCTTGCCAGAAAGAAGCCTGGCCCCGGAAGAACAGCTCACTATGCGACGACCAAGAACACTGGATCTCTGACGCCCAGCGACAATCAAACCGAAGCCCAGAGGCTTGGCGCATTGCCTCACGCGAAATCTTACTATCGCGCTTCATTGCCTCACTGAAATGTCACCATCGCGGCTCCCAATCAGGAGGCGACGATGGACACCCAGCTCACCCGTGCGGCACGAGTTCAACTAGCGCGCTCGGTACGGCGACGCTATCAGGCGGCCTCCAGCCGAGCAAAGAAGCAGATCTTGGATGAGTTCATCGCGGTCAGCGGCTATCACCCGAAATACGCGATCCACGTTCTGAATGCGCCAGAGTCGACCGCCCCAGCAAGTCGCCGGCGAGCGCGGCCCACGCTGTACGCCGACGCTTCGAGACAGGCGTTGATCGTGTTGTGGGAGGCTTCCGATCGCGTCTGTGGAAAGCGCTTGAAGCCACTG
>JAICPY010000013.1 GCA_025929585.1 Steroidobacter sp. | reverse complement strand
AGCAACTTTCATCAGAACAAGCTGCTGCGCATGAATGAGTGTCCTCCCATCGAGGCGCTCATCGTTGAAAGCTCCGAAGATCGCCCACTGGGCTTGGGCGAGATGTCGGCTCCGCTCGCTGTACCGGCAGTACTCAACGCGATCTACGCAGCAACCGGCAAGCGTATTCGGAAGATTCCGTTGCCGAGCGATCTGCGGGAGATTTGAGGACTAGGAGACAAGGCATTCTCTTGCGCGCGTCTTCGAAGTTCCTCGGCGTGGGCGGAGACTTACCCGTAACAAGATGGTTTCTCGCAGAGCACGCGGAGCTAAGAAGCCCCCTCCCTAACCCTCCCCCGCAAGCAGGGGAGGGAATCGGACGGCCCCCTCCTTAGCGCCCCTCGCATGCAGCGGAGGGAATCGGAAGCGCTGCGGCGTTCAAGAAAAAGGAGAAAGATCCCTTCCCCCGTTTACGGGGGAAGGTTAGGTAGGGGGCCTCTTTGTCGAGGCCTGTTCTTGGCGACTGCCTCGCTCGAGAACGCGTTCGCTCACTGCCCCCTCTCTCCCCTCCCCCGCATGCGGCGGAGATCGGAAGCGCTGCGGCGCGCTCAAGAAAAAGAAGAAAGATCCCTTCCCCCGTTTACGGGGGCCGCTCCAGTACATCCCTGTACATCGCGCCATTCGCACATCCGTGTGCATCAGAAGGTTAGGTAGGGGGCTTCTTCCGCAAACAGCTTCGTGAATACCAACTAGCGAAGGTGAGTTAATGTTGGAATGCGTCAGCCTTAACTCCCGCGACGAGGGCGCGACACTGCACGCCTGCGACACTCCTTGAAGCGCTCGGCCAATTGCACGTACGTCGTTTCCTCGGTAGGCCCCACACTGAGCCATTCAAGTGCCAAGCTGTCGAGGTGCCCCTGCTCCGCCGCGCCACCTTGACCCATCGTTTCCATCAATCGTCGCAGCTGGTATTCGCGACGTAAGGTTTGGTCAGCGGCTGGAGTCGGTGTGTCAGTGAGGATCTCAGCCCGGATGCATAGCGTTCGAAGCGTCGATTCATTCGCGGCCAGATCGCTGTTCGCCGGCTCCACTAGCGCATTCTTCAGCGCATCGACACCACCCTTGGGAGATTGCGCAATGTTGCCCAGGTGGTTCTCGGCAGTTTGTTTCAACGCATCGAGTTCCGCAGTCTCGGCGTTTCGGACGAGTGCCAGCCGATAGGCCCGGACAGAGTTTGCTGCATCGAGCAAAGCCAGCCAGCCTTGCTCAGCATTCAGCGAATGCTGCTCGGCAATAGCTTTCTTGCAGCGCTCAAAAGCGCGCTCGAACCTGTCCTGAATTTGCCGTGCGTTCGATCTCGGCAGTTCCTCGATCGAATCGAACGCGAGTCGCAGATCCGGAAGCTTCTTTGCAGTCTCGAGCAAGTCCTGAGCTGACAGGGCGGCCATTTTCTCCAACTCCTCGCAAAAACCAATCGCGTGGAGTTTGTTTGCCTCTAGTGCGGCAGTGTGACTAGCGAATTCCTGCTGCCGCTTTTGAAATACCGTATCGCATTGCGCTCGGAACGCCTCCCACAACGTGCGATCCACATCGCGCGGCACTGGGCCGATCGCTTTCCAATTCTCTTGCAACCGCTTCACTTCATCGGTAGCTGTTCTGCTGTCCGATGAGCTCGAGAGTCCTCGAGCACGTTCTATCAGTGATTCTTTTGCCTTCACATTGCGCGCGTATTCCGCGTCGATTCGGCTCTGCAGCGCCACCGTCAGTTCATTGAATTTTTGCTGCAACTCCTCGCCCTCTGCGGCATCCACGGGTGAGTGTTGGCGCCACAGCTGCTTGGCCTCGCGCACTGCGGTGATCACGGTGCGCCAATCGGGCTCTTCCCAATTATGATTCTTCTCGAAGGTATGGAGACGCTCGAACAACAGGCCCCGCTTTTGAAGGTTCTCTCGTTTTACCTGATCCTGCGCTTCGAAATATTCGCGACAAGGCTGAAACGCTTTCTGGGCTGCCTCGTGGAAACGTTGCCAATCCGCTTCAGCGTCCTCGCCTGCACCCTTGCTCAACGTACGCCACTGCTCCTGCAGATCTTTGATCTGACCGGCAAGCGCGGTCGGATGCAACGTCGCGCCGATGAGCGATTCCATTTGTTCGATGAGCTCGGCACGTTTGGGAGCGACCGAGAAGCTCTTCCAATCCTTCAGCTCCTCGAGCTTCGCATCGAGATGCTTGAGTTGATTGGCAAGATGCATAGGCAGCGGCGGAGCGGCGGTCAATTTCTCGTCGATCGCGCGACGCAGTCCTGCAGCCACTCTGCTGTTACCTGAAGCCAGCGCACCATGGGCCTTACGCAGTAAACCGCCGATTTGTCTCAGCGCATGCGCCTGCGCTTCACGCTTCTGCGCTTCGACCTTGCGCTCCTCCTCACGGATTCTGGCTCTCTCCGCCTCTGCAGCAGCGGCTTCCCGCTGCTCCTTCTCTCGCCGGTCTCGCTCAGCGGCTGCCGCATTGGCTGCGGACAACTCACGCGACGCTTGTGCCGCAATCTGTTGCAAGTGCTGCGCAATCACTTCCCGTGCGCGATCGATGGAGGCTTGCGTTTGGTTCGCGACGTCCGGCTCGGCACGCGACGCCACGGCTTTCCAGCGATTCTCCAATTGCCCCAACGTCGGCGTGAATAGCGGATCGTAGGGCCGGTGGCTGTGTCGTTCGATTGCGGCGGAGATTGCGCTGATTTCCGCGCGCTGCTGCTCAACCTCGCGCTCCTGCGCCAACAGAACATCGCGCTTGCGCGCGAGAATCTTATAGACGCTCTTGTCTTTTCCACCTCGAGCACTCTTGATGAGCTCGCGGATCTGCTCGGGATCTTCGATCGCCTCCGCCGCTAGTTGCCTGATCTTAGTCGTCGTGCCATCGATGACCGATTTAGCGACGGTTTGGAAGTCTCCAGCCTCGATCGCTGCCCGGACCAGTTCCTCCTCTTGCGCAGCAAGCAAGGCGGCGTCCGGATCGGCGCGTACGGGCGCACTCGTAGCGGCGACGTTCTCGGGTTGCTTCTCCGGAACTGCAGGAGGCGGCGCCTTTCGAAAGCGCGAGAAGAGCGACATCAATGAATCCTTGGCTGCGCGAGAGGAACCCTATTCTAGCGGGAGCTGCCGACATTCGGTGCCGAGAAGACGATCGTGGATCAGCAGCTCGGCCAATGATGAAGGGAACGATGACTCGTGGCGGTCCGTTTCGTTCGTTTCCACGCTGCAGCGCATCGGAGGAGGCAGACATGGGCGAGGTACGTTATCCGAACGAAACCAGGGAATATCGTGATGCTCGCGACGCATTGCTGAAGGACGAACAGGAACTGATCGACAAGGTGAAATCGGTGGCGACAAAGCGCCGCCAACTTCCTCCCGGCGGACAGTTGAAGGAAGACTACGTTTTTGAATGGGCCAACGATGGCAAGGTCGGAGAGAAGGTCAAGTTCTCTGCGCTGTTCGGCGACAAACCGACACTACTGCTCTATTCATTCATGTTCGGCCCTAGTTGGGACCATCCGTGTCCGTCTTGCACATCGTTGGTCGATGGCTTCGATCGAACCTCATACCAAGTCACGCGACACGCCGCGTTCGTTGCCATCGCGAAAGCCCCAGCGGATCGGATTAATGCGTGGGCTAAACAACGCGGATGGTCACAGATTGCGCTGGTTTCAGGCTTAGGGTCTACCTATCAAGCGGATTACAAATGCCAGGGAGACTCCGACGACATGCAATGGCCAGTGATGCATGTGTTCATGCGCCGGAACGCGGAGATCTTTCACTTCTGGGGCACCGAACTATCGGCAAATCATCTCGATACGGTGTGGGCATATTGGAATCTGATGGACTTCACACCGGAGGGCCGGCCGGACATTTCGACTCCGCCGCAAACCTTCAGGTCAGAATTCTTGGAAAAGCACTACGTCGACTAGCCGTAACGAGGACAAGGCGTTTCGCATTTCGACTCAATGCCGCGTCATTGCGTGAGATACGGCTTCCGCCTTCGACATTGCGCGCAGCAGGTTCTCGCCGGCAAGCAATTTCAAATCCTGATTGCTCCAGCCGCGGCGAATCAGTTCGGCGAATAGATTGGGATACATCGATACATCCGAAAGGTCCTCCGGCCACAGAGAGTTGCCATCGTAGTCCGCGCCGATGCCGATGTGCTCGACGCCCGCAACTTTTCTGATGTGCTCGATATGATCGGCGACTTGCGCGATTGTCGTCTTCGGGAACTGTATGCGGCTCATCACTTCTTCGGAAATGCGTTCGCGTTCCTCGATTGATAGTCCAGCCGTGCGCCGCTTCACGTCGGCTGTCGCCGCCCCCTCCACAAGCGCGACCTCCGGATTGATGAAGCCCGCGACAAACGTCACCATCACGACGCCGCCGTTCTGCGCAAGGCGCCGGAGAAGATCGTCCGGGACATTGCGCGGCACGTCGCATAACGCACGCGCCGAGGAATGGGAGAAGATGACAGGCGCCTTCGAAACCCGTAACACATCGTCTGCGGTTACATCAGCAGTGTGCGACAGATCGACGAGCATGCCGAGGCGATTCATTTCCAGCACGACCTGTTCGCCGAACTCCGTCAGTCCGCCGTGCTCGGGCGGCTGCGCGGCGGCATCTGCCCACTCCGTGTGCACGTTATGCGTCAACGTCATATATCGCACGCCCAAATCGTAGTAGGCGCGCAGCACGCCCAGTGAATTCTCGATTGCGTGTCCACCCTCGATGCCGAGGAGCGAGGCGATGCGTCCATTGCGACGCGCCGCTCTGATATCCGCGACGGAAGTCGCCATCTGCAACGCCGCTGGATGGCGCGAAATGATCTGCCTTGCGATGTCGATCTGCTCGAGTTGCATCCGTGCGAATCCGCCCGCGGGCTCACCGGGGATGAAGACAGACCAAAACTGCGCGCCAACCCCGCCGCGCTTCAGGCGATCGAGATCAGTATTGCCAGGCGCCTTACCACGCAGATCGTAAAGAGTGACATCCCCTTGCGCGCGCTTATCAGTACGAACAGCCCAAGGAAGATCGTTGTGCCCATCGACCAGAATGGAGCTTCGCAACAGCCGATGCGCGCGCTCGAGCGCATCATCGACGCGCTGATCCGCCGCACTCGACGTCGACGCTGTCACGAGTGCAAACGCGAGGGTGAATACCCAAACGATCGTTGGGAGTTGGCGGTGTGGCGTCACGAAATTCCTCCGAGAAAAGTCGGTCTTGTATCACTCATCGTCAGATGACGGTGCGTGGTGATGAACGCGCGCGAGATCACTCGATGACTTATAGCTGTCTTACCTAATGAACCCTACGGGGATGACATATTGGACATTTTACGCGGAAGTCACATATGTCAATTCCGCCACTCATCGTCACTGTTGCGCAGAGCCTGCCCTTACTCGATTGAGGGCCAGGGCCATCTTAGAAAGAGTCGCACCGAAAGAGTCTCGGAGCGCTCGATGAACGCAGTGCAATTCTCACCCTCGGCGGCTCTGGCGCCACAACTTGGTTTCGGGACCGGGGTGAATTCGAGATCTGCCCACTTTTGTCGCACCAATGTCGGTTTACGAGCGGCGAGTTCGTCCTTGCAGTCGGAAGATTGCATCTGCCAAGACGATTGCAATCGCCGATCCTACGAACTTAACAGGAACTGCAACCATGAAAATCGTCACCAGCCTGAGCTTCCGGGGGCAATGCGCCGAGGCGTTCGGGTTCTATGCAGAAGTGCTCGGCGGAAAGATTACGGCCGCTATTCCCTATGGCGACGCACCGCCCGGTATGCCGATCACTGATCCGAAATATAAATCCTGGCTGATGCATTGCTGGCTCGAGGTTGGTGACCAGGCAATGATGGGCGCCGACATGGATCTCGGTTGGGCCCCGAACATCGACAAACCGAAGAATGGCTTCGACGTCACGCTCCACAGCACGTCTATCGAAGAGACGCGTCGATGGTTCGATCAACTCTCCTCGGGCGGCAAAGTCAGCATGCCCTTTGGAGAAACTTTCTGGTCGCCGGGCTTCGGTGGCTTGATCGACAAGTTCGGCGTGCCGTGGATGATCAACACCATTCCGCAAGAAGGTTGGAAACCGAAAGGCTAGTTGGTCTCATGTCCCGCGCGTAGGCAATCGGTGCGGGGGGATGCTCGTCTTCGACCGACTTGCTCGGAGTCGATTCCCCCCACCACGGGCCGGCACCGATAACAGTTTCCCGCGGGTCAGCGGGAAAAGTCACCGCGGCAACCCAGTTCGCATGCCGGTAGCATCTTCTTCATGCTGCCGATCTCACATCCGTGATCGGCCAGAAGCGGAGATCGTGCCGATCGCAACGGCGCTAACGTTCGCTCGATAAAGAGGCCTCGGGCGCGACGTCGCCCGCGACGGCCGCTATTGGCCGCGCATGCGTCACGAGTGTCACGAGTAGCTTTCCGGGCTCCTCCACCATCACCTCATGCGCCGAATGCTCGAACCAGACAAAGCGTTTCAAAGGCGACTGCACACGCTCGAACCACTCATGGGCGACTTGCGAGTTCACCGAGCGGTCGTGGCGGCCGGCCAGGATGATGAGAGGGCAGTCGAGCTTCATCACATGACTGAGATCGACGCTCAGAACATCGCTCAACAGAAAGCCTTGTGAAAAGGCGTTGCCGTCGAAAACGCGCCTAGCTTCTTCGTCAGAATAGTCGGGCGAGAGACCCACCGCGATGCCATCGATCTGACGCGTGCGGTACGCCATAACACCTCCGAAGAAGTCCGACCACTTGCGCTCGATTACGATGTCCTCGAGCGGGATAGGCTTGCCCGGCGCCGCGTATGGCGCGATGGATTCCAGTTCGGCTATGGCTTCCTTATTCCCTGCTTCTCTCGCAGCCGCGAGCGTGAAGGCGTAACCGCGTCGCTCGCTCTCAGGGCTGTTCACCGCCTGGCCCATGCCGATATAGGCGTGTAGCCATTCGGGACGCCGCCGTGCGAACTCGAGACCGATGTAGCTGCCCCAGGACGTCGCGAGGACAAACACCTTTTCCTTACTCATCTCTTTCCGAAGCCTGGCGACAAGCTCTTCAATGTCATCCACGAATCGCTCAGGCTTTATAGTGGGGGCGACAACCTCCGGATCGTTGATGAGATAGGTCTTGCCCGCGCCTCGCTGATCCCAATGCACCACGGTGAAGTACTCTTCCAGGCCGCGCGTGCCCCACCACGCCATCGGCGCCGTCGGAAAGCCCGGCCCGCCATGAATGATGAGCAGTACCGGATTGCGGCGATCGGCACCGCGCATGCTTACAAACTGATCGATCCCTCCTATGCGCACGGTCTGATTGCGCTCGATGCCACCCGGAGTGACGACGCGGCGCAATTCTCGGACGATCTCGACTGCTTCTTGCCTGTTCGTAGGTTTGACCGCTCGTGCAACAGCCGTTTGTTCAACGGTCATAACGAAAGCAGCAACCGCTAAGATGCATGCAGCACTCTTACTCACTTATCGTTCCTATGTAGTGGAGGCAAAAACAAATCGCTTGGCGCCAGCGCTACTTCGACTTCTGCAGCTTGAGGTCCCCATATCGTAGGGGCAGTCGGTGATTGTCGCTGCAATAACTTGCAGACCAATTCCGCGCTCTCTTTTTCGTTGTCTGAGCGATGCGGATTGTAGACAGCGTCGTAAAACCAAATCGAGCTCGACTTCCGCGGGTTCGTTCGCTAACCCAATGTCCCGGTCGAGCTCATGCAACCAATGGTCGATATGTTCGACCGTGTCATAGTGGTGCTTCTCGGAATAAGTAAGCAACGCGCCATGCGACTGCTGTTCCGCCGAAATTCCGAGAGGCGTCAAGCCATCTTGCCCTTCTCCACATCACCAATCGTTATTCCGTCGCTGCCGGCGCGCCCTTCAAGTGCTCATCCAAGAACTTCACGAAGGCGTTCGACGCCTTGATGCGATTCTCGCGCTTCGTGAACCCGTGGCCTTCATCGGGAAACAACACGTACTCGACCGGTACGTTGTTTGATTTGACCGCCGCAACGATCTCGTCGCTTTCCACTTGCAGCACGCGAGGATCGTTCGCGCCCTGCACGACGAGTAACGGGACGCGAATGTTCTTCGCATGGAACAACGGCGAGATCTTGCGATGCCGTTCCGCGTCCGTCGCGGGATCTCCCATCTCATCGTAGAGCGCTTCCTTGAAGGACTCCCACCAGGGCGGAATGCTCGTCAGCGTTCGCTCCCAGTTCATCACGCCGAAGATATTGATGCCGACGTCGAATACTTCCGGCTCGAACGCGAGCGCCGCACCGACCATATAGCCGCCATACGATCCACCAATGATGCCGATGCGCTCTGCATCGACCCAATCGAGCGAGGCCAGATACTGCTTGCCGTAGACGATGTCTTGCAGATCGACCTCCCCGTGACGCTTGTCGTCCATGTGATAGAAAGTCTTGCCGTAACCCGAAGAGCCTCGATTGTTCGCTGCGAGCACTGCGTATCCGTGATTCACGAGATGTTGAATCATCGCCGAGTACCCGGTGCGGCTTTGGCCTCCTGGACCTCCGTGTACCCACACCAGCGCCGGTACTTTGCGATCAGCGGATGCCGTCTTCGGCTTGTACAGCACGGATGGAATCTCGAGCCCATCGAAACTCTTGTAGCGCACGACCTGCGAGGGCACGAGGTCGGCTTCCTTGATCTGCGGGTTCAATGCTTGCGTCAGCCGCGCGCTGCGCTGCGCGTTCAGATCGACCGTATAGACATCGCTCGGCGAGGTGTCGGAGCTCAGAAGCAGCGCGACTTCATTCTCATCGCGCGAGAAACGGATCTGCGTCAGATCGCCCGGCGGTAAGTTGGGGAGCTTGATCTCTTCGCCGTTGCGCGTGTCGAGGATGCGCACAACGGTGCGAGCATCTTCGTTTGTTCCCGACACACGGAAGCGGCCGGATTCCGAGAACGTCACGTACGCCACGTCCCAATCGGCTTTGATCAGCGGTGACTTCCGTTCGGTCCCGATGTCGTACGTCCACGCTTGCGTGAATTCACCATGCTCGTCGGTCGAGTAGATGAGCTGCTTGCTGTCGCGCGTGAACTCGTAGACTGAGTGATCAACATTGCCCTCGTGTTGCGTGATCAGCTTGGGCTTCGACTTCGGCTTTTGTGCGTCGAACAGATAGACATCGGAGTCGGCGCTCGTCCGCGGTTTCACCAGAGCGATGTACCTGCCATCAGGCGACACAGCCTCGATGCTCAAGGCCTCATCGTTGCGGAACATCAGTGTGCGCGCATAGTCCTTCGCGGCGTAGCGGTACATGTCGAAGGTCTTCGAATCACGCTCGTTCGAGGTGACATAGAAGTGTTGCCGATCGATCGCCCATCCGGCGAATGCCGCTTTCACCTTCTCCCCGGGGGTGAGATCGCGTGTTTCGCCCGACTCCTCTCTGACGAACACATGATTGAGCTCGTTGCCGCCTTGGTCCGCACTGAACAACACGCGCCGATCATCCGGAAACCAAGAGATCGCAAAAGTGGAGTCCGTGGTGGAAGACGTTAGCGCTTGTTCCTCGCCACCCGTCGCAGGCAGTGCGTAAGCGTTGAAGATGCCGGTCTCATCGCTATGAACGAGCAGATCCTTGTCGTCCGGCGACCAGGCGAAGCCACCGGCGAGGCCATAGGAAGTTGTCGCATAAAACGCTTCTGCATCGTAGCGAGCGGGTTCCTGCGCTGTCGGTTGCGCAGTCGCTGGCTCGTCGCGCTTACCGCAACCGCCAATCGTCAGTGCGACCGCCAAGATCATCCATCCCGCGGGAGTTCCAAACTTCGCCATGATTTGCCTCACCTACAGGCCGCGCGTTGATTGCTGGGGCGGGATCGTACACCTGGAAGCTTCGATACGGGTAGGCAACGCGAGATCGACGCCAAGAAGGATGATGGCTTCTCGAACCCTCAAATCTCCATCGGTACCAAGATCCGCATCGTCCTCGACGAACTCGCTAGTGACGCAGTCGTGCCAGGAAACGCGATGTCGAATTAACGCGGGGGCCCGTCATGTCGGCGTACGGATAATCGGAAATGTGCTAGCTGAACCCGTGCAAAGCGCATCGCAGCAAAGGAAAGGCGTAGCAGTCGTCAGCAAATCCGAACATCCGTACACGGCACCGAGTGACGCCCTCACACCATCGCACCAGTGCTTCACTAGTCACATAGTCAAACCCGGCACCGAACATCTCATGTCGTCGACGTGCTCACTCCGGCGGAGCGTTGCCGCGATGCAGCCGCTCTTCGATGAGCTTCAGGAGTTCGTCGCGGAGTTCGGCGATGGCGAGTGACGCGGGCGCTCGTGGCTGCGGTTGACGTGTTTCTATACGACTGCTTGCGCTCTGGCAGCGCTCGCCAAGACATTTCCACAACGCCGGAAGGTCGATTCCGAACTTACGCAACCGCTCGGCGAGCTCGCGATCGATGACGCCCGACTCGCGTAGACAGCGCAGCAGGTCGCATAAGTCGTTGCCGGGCGGATCATGCGGATCCCAGCGATCGCCGCCCGGAACGGCAGTGGCCGTGAGCGTGCGTTCGCGCTCGAAATGACTGCCGTGCATGGTTTCGCCGCGCGCGCGGACGCGGAAGGAATAGACGCCTGGATTGGGCAATGCGTAGCTCGCGACATAGCGTCCGTCGGCTTCGTGCGTGAGGGGCAGTAGATCGACGACGTTGTCGGGCCGCGTGACTTCGGCCCACACCGTTGCGCGGCCGAGTGGCACAGCATCGTACTCGCGCAAGGATGCAATCACTCTGCACGGGGCACCCAAGTCGAAGCTGGCCTGGCCGAGCGCAGCCGAGAACGTGAGACTCGAGTACGCGTGTGCGATGAACTCATAGGGCAACACCGCCCGCTTCGGATCATAGTAAGCAGCATGCGACGTGGCTTCGCGAACATGCGTGAGCTTCCCGGGCGTGGAGCGCCCGAGCTTGAGCACGGCATGCCACAGGCCTGCATGCGAGCCGGAAGCATTTGCGGGCAGGACCGGTAGCGCGCAACGATAGTAAGAAGCGTAGCGGCTCAAGACAAACTGCGAGTTGGTGCCGCCGGATGCCGGCGTGATGCGCGAGCCATCGGGCGCCTCGAGTTGGAAGTCGATGACGTGCGGCACGGGGCTTAGCACGATGAGGTCCATGCCGAAGTCTGCCTCGCACATCCAGAAGGGAATGCGATGTTCTGAATGCACATCGAGCACGCCGCGCGGATCCGCAGCGACCTGCGCATTGGTCACGCCCGCGAGGATCTGCAGGAAGTACTTGCTCAGGCGCATCGACTGGTCCGTTGTGATTGCACCGGTGATGAGCAGGAAGCCATTGTGACCCTGGCACAGCGTCGTCAGCGCGGGCACGCTGATGTTGGACGGCAGGCCGATACCCACCGCGTAAGTATTCGCAGTGATGCTCGAAGACACCGATGCGAGCGACGGCGGCTGATTCCACATGCCATCTGTGATGACGACCATCGCGGCAACGTCGAATGGCGGCACGGTCGAGGCTTGCGCGTCATCGAGCATCTGTTTGCCGTTCACGACACCGTCGCCGATGGACGTCGCGCCCGCAGGCGTGAGGTCTGCGCCGTTGATGATCGTGAGCGCTGTCGTGCGACCGGTTCCGCCGGGTGCAGCGCCAGCTTCCTGGATTTCCATGAGCCGCTGTGCGTCATCGTTGAAGCGCACGAGCCCAATGCCATCGGCGGGCTGCATGATGCTGATGAAGGCATCGGCGGCTTCGCGCAGCTTCTGCACTTTGGTGACGCCGTCGCCGGCATCCTCCGTCATGCTGCCGGAGCGATCCAACACCAACGCAACGGCGGCGCTCGGTCGCGCAATCGTGTTGGCGACGATGTTGATGGTCCACGTTTGACCGGTCTCGACACAGCGAACCGTCACCGTGCCATTCGCCATATCGCCCGGAGAAGTCGAGGTGTATGACAGCCAGATGCGAGCGTAGCTAGCCGGCAGAATCGGATCCGCAGTGACCGTGACGCTAGTACCGAGCGGCGTACCGAAACCGCCGGTTGGACCGGCAGTGATCTCGAACGTGAGTCGCCTGCACGTCACCACTTCCCACACGATCGCGCGATGGGTCGTCACGCCGACACCGCCCACGCCCGCAGGGACGTTAGTAAACGCGATGCTCGGTGTCGTGAGATTGATCGACTCGGCCGGTTGGAACGGCGCGAGCACCTGCCGAATCACGCCCGAGCACACCGGACAGAACGGCCCATAGTCGCGCATATAACAACTGGGCAGCGGTCGATAGGTGTTGCAATCGGAATAGATGCCGCCCTCGTATGTGCCCACCGCACCCGCCGCCGGCGGTGTTCCTGGCGCGACGCATGTGGATGACGTGCATGCGGCGTTACATTGCGACGGCATCGGCGTCGTCCCGGCAATCAGAGCGCGCCATTTGTTGGTTGCGCGATTGGTGTCGCGCGTGACGTTGGGTTGGGATGGTTCGCCAGCCGGCGTGCCAGCGCCGGTGCCACCATACTCGTCGGCAAGGCCGAATGCGCTGTGCCCGATCTCGTGAATCGCAATCTCGTTTGCTTGCGCGTTGGTCGAGCACGTGGCGATGTTCCCGCCTGAGCCGCCGTACTTGCTGTGATTCACGATGCACAACACTTGATGCTGCAGCGGCACGCGCGCGGAGGCGACTGCGATAGCCGATGCAGAATCGATGCTCAGCAGCCGATCCAGCGGGGTGCCGGCGAAGGGCGTGCAGAACGTTGCATCGAAGTAGGTTGCAGCGGTGCTGGCCGGTCCGCCTGCGCAGCCCGGATCGTCCGCGCCGCTTTCATTCGATACGACATCTATTCGATACACGTTGATGCCGCAGAAGAGTTCATCGAAGGGCGGCGTGGTCCGCAGCTCATCGATGAAATTCTCGACGTCAGTGTAGTACTGCGTCAATTCAGATGCCTGATAGCCGTCACCGACGATCACCAGATTCCAACGTGCGTTGTCCGGGCCGTGATCGACTACCTTGGTCGTGCTGCCAACATATCCGTCCGCGGTGCTCATGGCGTGGTCCTTCCTGGATTGCCGCTACGTCCCGATGGAACTGAAAATCGCGCCAGCTCTCCGGCAGCACGTGCCGCACTCTTGCGCGCAGTCACCGGCGTGAGCGACTCGCCCATGACCACGATGGATGTCGCGGCGCCATCGTCCGGCAGCAAGACATCGAACACACTGGGCTTGCCCGGATCGCCGAACACGCGCTCAATCTTTCCATCCGGCGAGTGCACTTCGACGGAGTCGCGCAACGGGTTGTGCAGTACTCGGTGAAACAGTACGCGATCGTTGCCATCGCGCAGCTCGATCCAGTAGCCGCCGTTCTTGCCCGCCTGCGGCGGATCGCCGACTGCAGGCGGCGCAATCATCGGAAGCCGTTCGAACCGGAGGATTTGAATCTTGCCCTTATCGATGCTGAACGTGACTTTCAGCGCCTGACGTGGATGTGAGCCCGATGAGTGTGCGGCCATGGTCAACTCCTTTGATCTGATTGCAACGATAGGCCAAAGGCAACGCATTGCCCATGCGACGAACGGGCAGAGCAATCCAAGCGGCGGGCGCGCGCACCTGGCGGTTCAGGTCAAGAGGGGGGGGCCCTCTCTCCCTGAAGCGATCTCTAGCGTGCGATGGTTGGGAGTCGGCGGTGTGGCGCCACGAAATTCCCCCGAGACAATTCAGCCTGCATCGCCCATCGTCATTTGACGATTCGTGGTCAAGTCGTCACGGCGCGAAGCGGCCGTGCCAACCTACTGAACCGGAAATCGACAGCGCCACGGTCGTCGCAATGACCAACAGTGCTCCATAGAATGCCCAGAAGTTGACAATGCGGAGTTCAGAAAAGGCGAAACTCCACCTGCCATGAACAGAGCGCGAGAGCGTGGCCTGAATAACTGGACCATCGTAAGCGCGTTCCCCTCGGAGCGCTTCTTCCACTTTCCCAACTCGCTGGATAGCCCGCCTCTTCGGACCGCGCGTAACGAGCTCCATGGACGCAAACACGGGGATCATCACTACACTCAAAAGAAGAAAAAGCATCGGAGGCAAGTTCTTCAAGATGGCCGCAACGAGCGCACCAATGAGGACTAGCAACCACCCACGGATTTGAAACGCTTCGCTCTCACAGCGAGCTATGATTGTCTGGAGTTGTTTCATCTCCTCCAGTGCGAGCGCTTCGCGCTTCTGATTTAAGTCACTCATACGATGAGAGGCATCCTTTTTGCGAACAAGTAGGCTGGCTACTCGAGCATACACAAGACCGCCTCTTCAGTTTTCCCGGTTTCTTTGGGCACCGAAGATCTGCTACGTCCGCTCTCGGTAGAGTCGAGATGTGGCGCGGTGGCGGTAGGACTCTCTCAACTGTTGCCGCCTCTTTCGTCTGGCGGTGTCGCAATCAAGAGTCCATGACTCGTTTCCACATCCCGCTCATCGAACCGGACATGCAGATCTCCCGCATCCGGCTCTCGGACAAGATCTCACACTTATACCCACGACGGGCCGTGCCCTCGCGCGGTCAGACGCACGAGCCCGAAGTGCCCGTATAGGTGCGATGGTGGATAGGCCCCGCCCCCGCGTCGTCTGATTTTGTGCTTGGTGCGCAGCCACCGGCGTAACCGTGTCGCGGTGTAGCTGTCGATCGCGCGATAGGCACGGTTGACGCTTCCCACTTTGAAGTAGTTTGCCCAACCGCGCAGCGCACGATTCAACTTCGCCACCACCTCATCGGTCTCTTGCCATGTCACCGAGTGGGCGGTCAGCGTGTTGATCGTCTCGATCATTCGCTTGATGCTCTGCTTCGATGGTCGGTAGCCGATATAAGCTTTGCCGGTCTTCGCAGAGTACATTCGCCCAAACGTGTAACCCAGGAAGTTGAACGCACCTTCCGGCACCTGACAAATTCGTGTCTTCTCCTCGTTCACCGTCAGCTTCAGTTTGCTCATGAGATCTCACATGCGAGCCAGAGCCTCTTCGGCCTTGCCCCGCTTGCACAGGATCACGAGATCGTCCGCATAGGTCACGATCCTAGAGCCGAGACGCGCCTCCAGTCCGAGCTTCTTCCATCCCAACACGAACCGGCGCATGTATAGGTTCGCCAGCAAGGGTGAGATGGGGGAGCCCTGCGGAATGCCGCGCCGTTTATCCCTAGCCTCCGTATTTCGCGTCTTCCTTCCTCGGTCATCGGTTTCTTCCACGGCACACTCCAACCACATCTTGATCAGATGCAGCGCGCGCCGATCCACGATGCGTCGAGCGAGCGACAACATCAGTTCGGCGTGCGGGATGCTTCCGAAGTAGTCCGCAAGGTCGGCGTCAACGACTTCCGGATGATCACGGAACAACAACTCTTGCACATCGACCACCGCCTGCTGAGCATTGCGGCCCGAGCGATAGGCGTACTGTTCGATGGGAAGATCAGCTTCGAAGATCGGATCGAGCACCAGCCTTGCTGCTGTCATGCATACCCGATCACGCAGGGTCGAGATTCCCAGCGGCCTGAGTTTGCCGTTGGCTTTCGGGATAAACACTCGTCTGATTGGATCCGGTCGGTAAGCCTCCTGCCTGAGCGCAAGCGCCAGTTCGCCGAGCCATCGCTGCAGCCCATACGCCTCGACCTCGGCGAAGTCCTGACCATCCACACCCGGCGCACCCTTATTTGAGCGGCACTGAGCGTAGGCATGAGCGAGGACATCTTCGCGGTGGACTTTGTCGTACAGAGCATAGAAGCGATAGCCAGCTTCCGCCTTCGCTTTCGTGTGTAACGCCGTCTGCAGTTTCTGAACACTGGTCGGAGTTGATAGGTTGCCCAATCTCCGGTCCCTCACTACTTGTTGCGTTTGTCTTGAACTGAGGCCCCTTCCCTCCGTCGGCATTACCCGACTTCATTGGTACTACGAACCTCTCCGCCACCCCAACACGCCCGGTCCATCTCTCACGAGCGTCCGGTTGATTATCCGAATCACGCGATGGGGTTTCCCGTGTTGCGTGCGCTTCCCTTGTGTACATGCTGTCGCCACTACCCGGCACGGCGACTGGGATCATCTTTGCTCTATCACCCAGTCGTAGCAGCCCTTCCCCAATATGGCAGTCAGGTCGGCCCGTGCATCGTCCTTTTCGAGGTTTGCTCGGCGTTCACTCGCGTTACGGCCTGCACACTCGCGCTGTCACCGTATGTCGTGACACGCTTGACCGAAGGCTTCAACGATCTCGTTACCTCCATCGTTGCTCCGGTTGCTTCCGGCTGGAGCAGTCGCCGGGTGGGATTCTCACCCACTGGGAAAGCGCCGCCTTTCACGGCGCACGCCAGAAGCGGACATTAATCCTTTGTGCGACTCAAGTGCGAGGCTTCTTTGCCTCGAACGCGGACAAGATGGGGCATGGTCCGGTCGAGCCTTCGCCGCATTGTCGAGCCAGGCGTTTGAGCGAGTCGCGCGCGCGTTCCAGCTCTGCGATTTTCTTATTCGATGCTTCGATGCGCGATTTGGCGAGCGTACGCGCACCCTCCCTGTCCTCACCGGCATCGAGCTCCAGAAGCTCCGCGATCTCTGCGAGCGTAAAACTCGCTGCTTGTGCCTGCTTGATGAAGCGCAGGCGCCGCAACTCGCTCTCCCCGTAGTGACGAATTCCACTTCGTCGAGAAGGCACAGCAAGCAGCCCATTGCGTTGATAGAAACGCACGGTCTCTACGCCAACGCCTGCCGCCGCAGCAAGTTTACCAATCGTAAGGGTTTCGCCTGCTTGACTCCGTACCATAGTACGGACCTTACCATCGCTGCCGACGTTACAGATAGTGCAGCGAAGGAGATTATCATGTCAGCAGTGGTCATCGATCATGCTGGGGAAAACAAGGCCATCCTCTATCGGATGGTGATGCCAGGTCATACCTGTCCCTACGGTTTGAAGGCAAAGATCTACTGAAACGCTCTGGTTATGAGGTGGAGACCATCACCTTACGACGCGTCAGGAGACGGATGCGTTAAAGTCTCATCATCAGGTCACGACGACGCCGCAGATCTTTATCGGCGGTAAGCGAGTTGGTGGTTACGACGACTTACGAAGATTTGGTTGGTAAGCGTGTCGTCGATCCGAAAGCGCCAAGCTATCGGCCAGTCGCCGCATTGTTTGCCATGACTACCTTGTTGGCACTTGCTACGAGCTGCAACGCTGTAACCGTGCGGGCCCTCGAGTGGTTTATCGGTTTCTCGATGGTCGTCCTTGCACTTCTGAAGGTGCAAAACGTCGAGAGCTTCGCAACGATGTTCTTGAACTACGACCTGCTCGCGAAGCGATGGGTACCTTACAGCGGGCGATTCGCTGTCCGCGGGGTGAACCTCGCCGTCGACGCTGTAAAGTTCTCAGACACCACGAACGATGCGAGCGCTGGAAGTGGTTCGCGCGTGAGTGCTGACAGGTTCTACGTGCGGACAACGGTTTCCGATTTGTGGAGGTTCACAGAGCAGAACTCCCAACGGACAACAAACCCGGAACTCCGCATGCGTTCTGCTCGATGCCTCTGCCAGGCTATATCTGTGTCGTAATATGAGCAGAGAATCGGCATCCTCGCCAAGTGCTATCTGGATCCCACTCGCCGGCTACACTGCTCTGCAGGGGCTGCTTGTCATCGTGGAGAGACGGCCACCCGCCTCAGAAGCTCGTCCGCAAACACACGAACCTGTACTCGCGTAAGCGGCGCGCCGGGCATGCGTGAATACCAACCCCATACAACCGACTCAGCCTTTGATCTTTGATCTCTATCTAGCCGGAATCCGTCCCAATCATCGAAGCTCGTTGTTCTCGATTGCGAATGCCTCGTTTGATAGGTCGACCCGCCTGCCGCTTCAAGTGGCGCATTCTTGCAAAATCCGAGTCCGATGATATCGGTGATGTCCGATCGGAGAGGTCGAGGTCCCGAAGCGCGTGATCAGTAAAAGGTGCCGAGTACCGAGGCGCCTTGCAAGCGCGGGAACATCGATAGTCGCTAGTTGTTCTAAGCAAGTGGTGAAGAGGAACTCTAAAGCTGAATCTGGATGATCACCATGCATGAATGTTTGCATCGCTTCGGCCGCTTTCCGGCTCTGACATGCTACTAGATCAGTCCGCCCCTGCCGCAACCACGTTACGCGCAAAACTCGTGGTGCTGGCGGCGATCACGATCGTGCCTCTCTCGATCTTCGCGACGTCTGTCGTTCTATGGAGTCTTTACGAAGGCAGACAAACAGCTCAACTTGGGCTTGACCAAACAACGCAAGCCTTATCCGTCGCGGTGGACGAGAAGATCATCACCTGGAAAGCGGCTCTCACGGCGCTTTCGGTTTCGCCGACGCTGGACCTCGGGAACTATGCACTTTTCCGAGAACAAGCGATCGCTGTAACGAAAGAATACGGGGGATGGCTGGCACTATCGCTTCCATCGGGCCAACAAGTCGTCAATACGAGCGTGCGCAACGACATCAAGTTGCCGTTCTCAAGTGAGCGCGCGCTGCCCGATGAAGTGTTAGTAGCCGGTAAGTCTCACGTTTCAAATATATTTTGGGGCCCAGCCACCCATCGCTCGATTGTCGCGATTACAGTTCCCGCGACGCGACTAGGACATGTTACGCATGTACTGCATATCGGAGTTCCGCCGGAAGAGTTGGCGAAATGGCTGGCGGAACAGGAGTTACCTCCTGCCTGGAGCGCGGCGCTCATCGATGGCGATGGGAAGCTGCTCGCGTATGTCCCGTTAGAGCGTAACCTGACGGGCAGCACCCTTCCTCACTGGATTCTGCAATCGACTCAAACTTCCCCGAGCGATGGGGAGTTGCGAGGGCAGTGGTTGAATGGCAAGCAGGTGTACGGGACATTCCAACATTTGTCGCAGGCACCGTGGACTCTCGCGCTGGTTGCTCCCGAAGCGGAATTGGCGCAAGCCTGGTTACGTCCACTGGTCGTGTTAGGACTGGGAGGTGCCGTGCTGATCATCGTTACCTGCGCCGCGTTCATAGCGATAGGGAGGCAACTCGCGAATCCTATCAATGGCTTGGCAAAGGCAGCGCGCGATGCCATGCAGGACAAGCCGCTCAAATGGGGCTCCGTACCGGACATTTTTGAGCTAATGGAGCTACGAGATGCTGTGATAGCACTTTCACAGAAACAAATCTTACTGCGAGAAGCAAGTCATCGGATCAAGAACGGACTTCAGCTGGTTTCTAGCAGCCTTGCGCTGCAAGCGAAGGCCTCGAAACACGAAGAAATGAAGGAGGAATTCCTTGCCGCGCAGTCGCATATCGATGCAGTCGCGCGCTTGCACGAGCGGCTCTATCAGACTGACCAGTACGAATATGTCGAGGCATTCGCTTTGATACGCTCAGTGTGCGATGACATCTCCTTAGCGAGTGCGCGCCGTGCGAGCGTGCGCGTCGATACACAAGGGGCCGCCACATTGTCGTCATCTAATGCTGGTCCATTTGTGCTGATTATCGCTGAGTTGGTGACCAACGCAGTCAAACATGTTCTGTGCAACGGCGAGATATACGTGAAGTGTCGTTCGGATGATCGAGCGAACATCCTAGTCACGATCTCGAATCAGGGATCTATGTTACCCCCAGACTTCGATCTTTCGGCGCACCCCGGTCTAGGGTTAAAAATGTGCCTAGCCCTAGCCAGGCAGATTGGAGGTACGCTTCGAACCGTTCCCTCGAATGAGAGTGCTACTTTCGAGTTGCGGGTTCCCGCGTCAAGGCCTTCTTCGTCGCGTGATGAAGATCCGCAAGTCGCGCTTGATGCAGATCGTGGTTAGCTTTCTGGGTGGGTTGAAGCGTCTCCCGGCAGGCGCAGCAACTGTTTAAACGTAATGGGTCATTCATTCGCCATCCTATGCTGCACCTCGTCGATCGTGTCGAGCGCCAGCGCAGAATGAGCGTAGGCGCCGCCAGAGCGCATCTCTGCGGCAACCCAAATCGCCTCCATGATCTCGTTCGCAGTTGCGCCATGGCGTAGCGCCGCCTTGGTGTGGCCACGTATGCAGTACGGACACTGCGTCACGTGCGCCACTGCAACTGCAATGAGCTGCTTAGTCTTGACTGGCAGCGCGCCGTCGGCAAAGACGCGCTCACTGAATTTTGTGAAAGCCTCATGAATGTCTGGGGCAAGCTCTTTGCGCCTCGAAGCGAGCTCCGTCGTGGGGTGGGGGAAAATGTCTCTCGGCATGATGCGTTCTCCAGTGGGTCCGCGATCATGCGAGTGACTTCAATGTCTTGATGACCTGTTCCCAGCTTGCTGGCAGATGAATGATGACTGCATTGAAAGTATCTGCCGGAACTACCTGGGTTGCATCAGGAGAGACCGCCGCGTAAGCGACAAATATTGGTGGCCATGATCGGTACCATCGATACATAGCAAGATCGCGCTTGTTCTCGCGATGATCACACTACACGCTGCGTGGCGCCGCAAGCCCTTGTGAACTCGAAGCAGTCTTTCGCGGTTTCGCTCGTCTCTCATAGAACAAACGATGGCGGATTGAAAGCTATCTATCCGATGGAAGGCGGATCTTAGTCGAGCGCCTCTGACCTAGAGGGATGAAGAACCAGGCGGAAGATGGATACCTGGCTCAAAGATGGGGCTCCGAGCGCGGAGGCTGCGCCGATGCTCTGGACACAGACCGGAACGCTGGAAGGAGTTTTGGTGCCGAGTTGAGAAAGAATTGGAGCACACACAAGGCGTGGACGCGCTTTAGAGCGCCCGACATCGCACAACGGTGCCGCAGTGTTTAGCGGTCGGCTGTCCCCCGCTCTACTGGCCGTAAAGGCGCTTACGCCATTGACATCGGCGAATGATCCCGCATTTCACACTCGTGTTTGCTTGCCGGACTTCTTCCGATTCAAACGCAGCTCCCTCGATTGGAACTCGTTCATGTTACCAACCAGACGACTCAGTTCATCGGAAATCGAAGCGAGCTCGCTCAAGCTTCCGGTCGCAAGCCGGCGCAGCGTAGCTTCGCCCCGAGCAGTGATGCTGAGCATGACTTTTCGACCATCCTCGCGGCACGGAGCACACGTCACGAGAGAAGCAGCCTGCAGCCGTTCGGCAAGTTCTAGCGCGCTATGGTTCTTGATAAGTAAGTGCTGTGCGAGCTCACCGACGGAAATCGTTCGGCGTCCAGGGTAACCACCTCGGATCGACAGAAATGCTTGGTGCTGCTGGGTAGTGAGGCCGGCACTCTGCGCATTCTGACCCACTGCAGCAAGATAGCGTCGCATCGCACACGTCGTCGTGGCAGCGAGGCGAGATGCAGCACTCACACAGGTAGTGCGAGAGTGCGTTCAATTAGGTGCGCAGGCGCTTGCTGTGCCGACCGACATCACTTCACCAGAACAAGTAGAGGAGCTCGCAAAAGCGACCATCGAGCGATTGGGGGAATTGACGTCTGGATCAATAACGCTGCAGTGCTCATGATGGGTCGCTTCGATGAGGTACCGCTCAGTGCTTTTCGTCGGGTTATGGAAACCAATTTCTTCGGGCGGATTTACTGTACCCGCACAGTGCTGAAGCATTTTAGGGAGCGCGGTAGAGGCCTCATCATAGGTGTTAATTCGGTGCTGGGTCGCGTTGCACAGCCCTATGCTAGTTCGTATGTCGCCAGCAAGTTTGCGGCACGAGGCTTCAACCAATCCTTGCGCGAAGAGTTGTTGGATACGCCGGCATTCAAGTTTGCACGATCTTCCCTGCGCCTGTGGATACGCCGATTTACGCGAGTGCCGCCAATTTCATGGGCCGGCAGATTCGGCCGATGTGGCCCCTCTATGACGCTTTCACCATTGCCGAGCAAATCGTAGAGCTCGTCAGGCATCCGAAGCCCGAAGCATTCGCCGGCCAAATCGGGTCCTTGATCACATTGGTGAGCACGCTGCTGACGCTGTCGCTTGTTGAGCATTTAGTGCGCACGACCATCGATTTCGTGCAGGTGAGCAAATCCGAAAGCGCACCCACCCTAGGTAACTTAATGGAACCTGACGTGATGAGCGCGGCGGTGAGTGGCGGCTGGCGCTCTGGTCAGAAGAGATCTACACAGAAGGCTGCGGTGGGTCTGATGCTCGGATTGTCACTCGGTATTGCGTGCTCCGTCGGTTTGCGACGAACAGGATTGTGGAATCGCGTCGCCATTGACGCTCTCCGCGGCGCGATCGGACGCGAACGACCGGCTTAGAAGCTCTGCGAGGTACGAATGAATCATGCGATCCACCAGCCAGGTTTTCCTCGATCATCTAAACCTACGCGCGGACGCGCAACTCGAGGAAGATCTCGAACGCAACTACTCTGATGAAGTGGTCTTGATCCACCAGTTCGGAGTGAAACGCGGGCGACAGGGCGTTCGAGAATCGGCGCACCGACTCCGGGATCAGCTCCGAGGTGGGAGCTACGAGTACGTAGCACAACGTGTCGAAGGAGAATATGCATTCCTCATTTGGCGAGCCGCATCCGAGAGTGCACGCATCGAGCACGGCGTCGACTCGTTTGTCATACGAGATGGCCGGATCGTGATGCAGACGGTGCACTATGAGGTACTCCCGGTCGCGGACTAGGCGTTCTTCCCCGGCAGACTTCCCATAGGCATGTACTCGGACACAGTGACCTCGTGAGTTTGCGTAACGCATGCAGCGTTTGCTATACCCACATTCTTCGCGTCGTCGGGAGTGTCGCTGAGGACAAATGGATCCGTTTCGTCGATGCAGGAATTCATCAACTTCAATCGAGCAAGTTCGCGCGCTGTCCCTCCTTGGTTTGCACCGATACCATGAAGAGCTCAGACATTCAGCCAGCAGCTGCGCCCGAGGCCGCTCCGGACACCTCCAGCATCAAGCCTGAGGTTCAGTGGCACCGCGCAGAGCTCATCGGCTTCATCGTTCTCGCCACTCTTCCTATTCTCGCGGTGTTCGGAGCATTCGGCCCCACGTTGGATGAAGGTCATGTCGATGCCGACGGCGTGCGCATCGCAGTGGAGTATCCCGCTAGGATGCGCTTTCACACGGTTGAACATCTGGTAGTACGGGTGAGGAACAACGGGTCGGTTCCGCTCACGGGTGTACATATCTCATTCAGCAGCACGTACATCCAGGGCTTTACAGACGTCGTGTTCACACCGGATGTGGAGCAAGCATACTCAGTGGCCCTCGAGCACGTTCTGCCCAACCAGAGCGCCCTGATGTCGGTGCAACTGAAGGCTGATGAGTATGGTTGGCACTCGGGCGATGTGTCGATTACCCACAATGGCCAGCAGCTGTCCGTGCCGATCAAGACCTTCATCTTTCCGTAGGCCTCGCGAGATAAATATGGAAATCGTCATTCGCATTGCGTGCGTGTACGGCCTTCTGACATTGGCCTTCCGTGCACTTGGGAAACGCCAGCTTAGTCAGTTGTCGCCGTTCGAATTGGTGATGTTGCTTTTGATCGCAGAGATCGTGGCACCTTCTCTCACTGCTGGCGATGAATCACTGACAGGCGCTCTGTTCGGCGCAGCCACTCTGCTATGTTTCGCCGTGGTCGATTCAGTGCTTAGCTACACGTCCAAAAGATTCAGACAGATCGCCGAGGCGCCACCGACTATTCTCGTGCGACAAGGGCGACTAATAACGGAGAACATGCATAAAGATCGTGTGCGACCGGATGAGATCTATTCCGAGATGCACAAAGCCGGAATTGAGCGATTGTCGCAGGTCAAGTGGGCGTTTCTCGAGCCAGACGGCCAAATGGCATTTATCCGGGCCGACTCAGAGGACACAGGACAGAGTCCCGAAAAGAATGTGGTTTGACCCATGTCAATGTTCGCCGGTGTGCGACTTGCTCCCGCGGCGTTCGCTGTTCGTATGCAGGCCATCGCGCTTCTCGTTAGGGCCCATTTCATCGTCTACTCATGCTGCAGGTTCTGCATCTGCTCCCACGGGAGATTGTCAATGAAGCAAACCTGACAGCAGGACCGTCCTAGTCGAAGTGGCGGAAGGTCAATTCCAGGCGCGACGAACCTATAGCTGTCGTGGAATGTCGGCTGCATCCGATGACTCCATCGTATTTGCCAATCCTTGCGAGCGCTTAAGCGAAATACCATGAAGGCCGGCCTTGTTGCGTATCGCGGACGGACTGCGGCGCAGCCGGGCCGCGATACGCGCGATCGGGGTACCTGCATCTGCGAGCTGACGCATGATGCGCAACTCCTCGGGCGTCCATATTGCTGCCGACTTAGGCAAGACAAACTGTGCTTGGGAGCGAGTGAACATGTCTCTCTCCCTCACTTCATCGTCGGCAGGACGTACTCGGAGCCACCACGCATTCCACTTGGCCAGCGCGAAGTCACCGTCTTCAGCCTTGTGTAAAAGCGGACCCCGTCAGACCCATGCACATGCAGGTCACCGAACAGCGAGCGCTTCCAGCCGCCGAAGCTATGAAACGCCATGGGCACCGGGATTGGAACGTTGACGCCGACCATCCCTGCTTGCACTTCGTGCACGAAGGTTCGTGCAGCATCGCCGCTCGAGGTGAAGATCGAAGTTCCGTTGCCGAACTCATGCTCGTTCACGAGCTTTAGCGCGCTAGAAAGGTTAGGTGCGCGCACGATGATGAGGACGGGACCGAAGATCTCTTCCTTGTAGATGCGCATATGCGGCTCGACGCCATCGAACAACGTGGGGCCGAGATAGAAGCCCTGCTCCCCACTCAGTTTGTGCTGCCGGCCGTCGACCACCATCTTGGCACCTTCTTGCACGCCCAGATCGATGTAGCTGCGGACTCGTTCTCGATGTTCACGCGTAACGAGCGGACCCATCTCGACATCGTCGGTCGTGCCTGCGCCAATCTTCAAAGCTGCGATCATCGGCTTGAGCGCTTCAACGAGCCGATCACCGGCATCGCCGACCGCGACCGCGACGGAAATGGCCATGCAGCGCTCACCGGCCGAACCGTAGGCCGCGCCCATGAGAGCTTGCGCAGCGAGGCTCGGTTCCGCATCCGGCATGACGACCATGTGATTCTTGGCGCCGCCAAGCGCCTGGACGCGCTTTCCGTGGCGCGCGGCCGTCTCATATATATGTTGCGCTATCGGCGTGGAACCGACGAAGCTCACGGCCGCGACGTCCTCGTGCGTGATCAACGCATCGACGGATTCGCGATCACCGTTCAGCACGTTGAAGACACCCGGCGGAAGGCCCGCTTCGGCCAATAGTTCCGCGAGTTTGAGCGCGCACGACGGATCCTTCTCGGAAGGCTTGAGCACGAACGTATTGCCGCACGCAAGCGCGATCGGGAACATCCACATCGGTACCATCGCCGGGAAATTGAAAGGCGCGATACCCACACAGACACCCACAGGCTGGCGCAGCGACCAGCAATCGATGCCGCGCCCTACGTTGTCGGAGAACTCGCCCTTGAGCAGATGCGGAATGCCACACGCGAACTCCACGACCTCCATGCCGCGCGTAACCTCTCCGCGTGCGTCGCTCAAGACTTTGCCGTGCTCGCTCGTAATTAGCTTTGCGAGTCCATCGATGTGCTCATCGAGCAATGCTTTGAAGCGGAACATCACGCGTGCGCGACGCAGCGGCGGGGTCTGTGCCCAGCCGGCGAGAGCTTCGCGCGCTGCGGCCACGGCTGCATCCGTTTCTGTTCTCGACGCGAAGCTCACGCGCGCTGAAACCTGACCCGTGGCGGGATTGAAGAGGGGTCCAGATCGACCGGACGCACCTTGGCAGAGACTGCCACCGATGAAGTGTCCGAGCGTCCGAGTTTCCGATGGGGCGGTGTTTGCGTTTGTGTTCACGAATTCTGTCTCCTGGAGGCTTTGCGATCGCGCTGCGCGCAGGCTGCAGCGGTGAGTTGCGGGCGCGCCCCTCTAACGCCTGCTGCCGTTTACTCTGCTACCCTCGCGTCACACGCGAGAGCGTCGAACCGTCATGCGTCACTCGCGCGGCTCACGTGTATTGCTTACGAATCAGGTTCTCGACGTCCGCACGCGTCCGCTGAACGGGCCCTTCAGCTTCGAGCTTCAGGCTCGTGAGCGCTGCAGCCCATCGCGTCGCTTCCGCGGGTGAATCTTGCAATCGATATGAAAGATAGGAGCCGACACATGTGTCGCCGCGACCGCTTCTTCCCCGCAACTCAACCGGACGGAAAGGTTGGGCGTGGTACTCACCATTCGCGAGGACCAAGAGCCCATCTTTGTGCGTCAACACGATCTCTTTGGGACCATAGGCCGCGAGCCTACGTGCTGCGGCGTGAATGTCGCTCTCGCCAGTGAGAAACTCGGCCTCGACGGCATCGGTCTTGAGCACATCGACGAGTGCGAGCACTTGACACATTTCGGGCCACGCCTCATACGCGAGACGCCCATCCGGCGTGAGGATGCGCACGAAACCTTGCACGTCCAAGCCGAGCAAGCGAGCGCGAGGGCGCAGTGCTTCGAGGACCGCGAATGACACCTCGCCGCGAATCGATGCGCTGACGAGCACCGCTTGCGCCTGCACGGACGCGACGTGTTCAGGCACGAATGGATCGGCGACATCGGTCACGGTGAGAATGCGTTCGTCCACGTTTGCTGTCGGATACTCGAGTCGCATCAATGTTGACTTCGGCGACTCGTAGATCATCACCTCGACGCCGCACCTGCGGAGCAGGTCTGTCGACTTGCGATCCTCGTGTGCAAGACGCGTAACCGCACCCACATTCAATCCTTGAAGCCTCGCTGCGTGCGCCGCATAGCTGTAGCCGCCGCCATCTACCTGGCGTGTGCCGGACTGGGTCACAATCGTGTCCTTCGTGTACGCACCGATTGAAACAAAGTCGAAATTTTGCAAAGAGAATCTCCTGCGTCAGTCAGCCACCGGGCTGACAAGTTGATGAAAAAAGGCAGCGTCTCGTTAATCGCGCAACCTCACTCGCCATAAACTTGCTGCAAGCAACATAGACAGAATCGACGAGCCTAGCCAAAACCAAATAGCCGCATCGAAGTCGTAGGTGCGCACGCCGTCCGCGATCACCATGCCGCTTTGGATAAGTGCGCCGCTCACGTTTTCCTGAATTGCCGCGCCGATGTAGCTGAAGATTCCGATCAGTCCCATTGCTGCACCAGCCACCCGTTTCGGGCAAATGTCGACTGCGAACAAGCCGCCAAGAGAGGTAACGAGCCCTGTCAGGCCGGCGCCGAATAGCACCATCCCGATCGTCAGCACGGTGGTGTTGGCTGGGCCGAAGAAGATCAGCACGAGCCCGATGAGTTCGATCAATGCAAACAACAGATTCACTGGTGGACGGCGTGCGCCGAACAATTTGTCTGAGATGAAGCCATACGCAATCGCGCCGAACATGCCGGCGAGCGTGCTAATCATCAGTAGAGTGCCCGCCAAGGGCAGTGAGTAGCTCCGAGCTTCCTGCAAATAGAGAATGCCCCAGGAGTTGATGGCATAGCGCGTCACGTAGATCGTCGCGCTCGAGAGTGCCAGGACCCAGATAGCGGGTATCTTCAGGATCGACAGTTGTGTGGTGAAAGTGCTCGAACTCTGCGGGCTCGATTGCGCGTAGTGATCGTTGCGCCAATCCGCAACTGTCGGCAAGCCGAGAGTCCCCGGTCGATCCTGAACGAATCGATAGACAAACGCCGCAATCGCGATGCCGATCAATCCGGGAATCCAGAAACCGAAGCGCCAGCCCAGCGCCGCAACGATCGAGCCGACGACGAGGAACGTGAGCCCTTCGCCGATCGAATGGGCCGTGCTCCAAATTCCGTAGTAACGCCCACGCTCTCGGTTGCTGAACCACGCCGTCATCGCGACGACACCTGCGGGTGCGCCGAAGCTCTGGAACCAGCCGTTCAATCCCCAAAGGGCGACGGACAGCGCAAGCATTGTCGAGAATCCCATCCCGATATTGCAGAGCGCGGTGAGTAGGAAACCGAGCGCAAGAAACTTCTTGATGTTGACGTGATCCGCAAGGAAGCCGTTAGTGAGCTTGCCTATTGCGTAGGTATAAAAAAGTGCGGAGCCGATCAGACCCAGCTCGGCGGGCTCGAATATGCCACTGTCGATCAGCGGCTTCTTCACCACCCCCAAAGCAAGCCGACATGTGTAGATGACGCCGTAGCCGAGCGTGATCGCGATCATCACGCGCAGGCGATGACGCCGATACAGCGCGTCTACCGTTCCGCGATCAGAGATGACGGGGCGATCCGGGCCCGTCGCAAAGAACTTCAATAAAGCGCTCAAGTAAATCCTCGCTCGCCGACAACGCCCACCTGGCGCGGATTTTCGCCAATCATAGGCCGTTGAAATTTCATTTCCAATATAATAAAAGATTGGAACAAATATTCCAACCCCTCTGTCACACTTTCAACCGCAGGTCCGACAGACCTGCTTTGATGCGTGTGGCGCAGAGCACTCGACTTCACCCGGGAGCCCAACATGCATCTGCCACTGTTATTCGCCACCAGCGGACTTGTGAACTCACGCACGCTGCGTCTGATCACACTCTGCGCCTGTCTCGCAGCACACGATGCGTGGGCGGCTGAACCCTTGAAGGTATCCGGCGACCTGCGCCTTCGTGCGCAAGGCGACTATTCCGTTCCGAATAGTGCAGATCGCGAAAGCGCTCAATTGCGTGCACGATTGGGAGCAGCATACGCATTCAGCGATCGGGTGATTTTAGGGGCTCGTCTGACGACTGGCTCAGCCGAGGATCCGAACAGCACCGACGTTCAGCTATCGGACTTCGACGATGATCTCGAGGTGAGTCTCGACCTGGCGTACGCCCAACTTAAGATTAACGGACTCGAGTTCTACGCTGGAAAAATCCCTCAGCCCTTTCGACGCACAGATCTCGTATGGGATGCGGACGTCAATCCGCAAGGCCTAAGCGCGCTATACGCGCATGAGCTCTCGGCGAACGCGCAACTCCAGGTTCGCTCGCTCTACTTTATCGTCGATGACCAACGCACTGGCGGGGACAGCACGATGATGGGAGGACAATTAAGTTATGAGGCCGAGATGTTGCCCGACTGGAGTTTCGATGTTTCCTGGGCGTACTACGACTATCGGCTCGGCAGCAGCGCCGGTGCTGATGAAGGCGACTTTCGGAGCAATCTGCGAAATCCAGACGGCAGCTATTTATCCGATTTCGACCTCTGCGATCTCATCATCGGGCTGCGGTGGTCTGGCGCAGGGGCCCGATGGCCGGTGAAGATTACGGCAGAATATGTCGAGAATCTCGGAGCTAGGACCGAAGCCGATTCTGGATACGCGATCGAACTCGCTGCGGGCCGCGCGTCGGCTGATCGAGATTGGCGCATGGGATACGGGTACTCCGCAGCGCAAACGGATGCGGTCTTCGCTGCGTACTCGCACGACAACATCGCGCTTGCCACGAACTATCGCTTGCATACGCTCACGCTCGACTACGTGCCCGCGCTGCGCACACTTGTCAGCGCTAATTGGTATCGCTACGAGCCGCAGATCGCGACGATGAGCGGCAAAGAATGGACGAACCGCGTTCGACTCGCGGTGCTCTTCTTTTTTTGACGCGTAGACCGCCAACGTGGTTGAAATTTTCATTTCCGTGTAATACAAGTTCAGAACATTCGTTTCATGGCGGCAGCATGCCGTCGCACCAGAGATCTACACATGCGACATTGTTTTCTACTCAGCGTGAGCGCCAGCTTGCTGTGCCTCAACGCCTGTTCCGTGCCGACGAGTGTTGCCGATACTCCCTCCGCTGAGCCGCCTCACATCGTGCCCGTCGCTCGGCAGACCGAGCCGACGCTCCGGCATTTCGCCTTGGATGCAGCTGTGTGGCGCAACGAATCCCAGCCTGCCGAAAGCCTGCTGGTGCTGGCGGCCGGTGAGGCGGGTCTCGAAGTACACGATCTCGCAGGCAAGCGCGTGTTTGCTTACGACAAAATCGAGGCTGGTTTCGTTGAAACAACGAGGAGCGACCGCTTACAGGCGAATCTCAACTCGCTTCTCATCGTAAGCGATCAGCGCCTCGGCGCATTACGCGTCTACACATTCGATGCCGGGAAGCGCGCCTTGTACGAGGTCGGTCGAGCGCCGATCTCGATCGACGATGAGATCACCGGTTTGTGCACATACGTGAGCCCGCTCACGAACAAGCTCTATGCTTTCGTGGCGACGGATTCGGGCCTACTCGAACAGTGGGAGCTGTTTGCAGCCAAGTCGAAGATCGACGCGCAGCTTATCCGCAACATCCCTGCCGGTAAGGGCGTCGGGCACTGTGCGGTGGACGAGCCAGGGCAGCGTGTCTACTTCAGTGAGGAATCGGTTGGCGTCTGGAGCATTGCCGCCGAGCCTGAATCGGATTCGGCGCGCGCGCCGCTCGATCTCGTCTATCCGCATGGGGGACTGCTCGAGGAAGTCAAAGGCATTGCAGTGTATCGGCCTAACGCAACCTCCGGCTTCGTCATGGCACGTGATGCCGGCGCGAAAGCGTTCAATCTCTACGCGATCGAAGGCGATAAGAGAGAGGAACTTCGTCTCGAAGGCGACATCGAGATCGGCGATGCTGAGGGACTCACGATATTCCCCTCCCCGCTGGGGAAAGACTTCCCTAACGGCTTGCTGATTGTCGCAGACGAAGACGCGGGCAACTACAAACTCGTCTCTCTCGACTCGATTGCGAGCGCACTGGGGATACATCCGCAGAGCGATTCGTCAGCTTCGCCGGCAGCTCAGGCCCCGACCGTTCAACCGCGTGCTGAAACCGAGCCGGTCCCGAGCTATGGCGATGCCGCCGACGATCCGGCAATCTTGGTTGATCGAAACGATCCCGCGCGCAGCGTCGTTATCGGCACCGACAAGAAGCTCGGCCTCAACGTCTACGACTTGAGCGGCAAGCTGCTGCACAGCGTGCCGGATGGTCGCATGAACAACGTTGATCTGCGCGAAGGCTTTTCGCTCGGCGGTGAACAAGTGACCCTCGTCACCGCGACGAACCGCACGACGAAGTCCATCAGCGCTTATCGCTATGACGCGGCATCGCAGCGCCTGAGCGTGGTCTCCGATGGTGTGCTCGCCACCGGGTTCGAGGATCCCTACGGACTTTGTATGTACCACAGCGCGAAGAGTGGCTCGTACTATGTGTTCGCGAACGACAGCGTGGACGGCAAGATCAGGCAATGGAGGCTCACCGATCGCAAGGGGAAAGTTGGGATCGAGCTTGTGCGTGAGATCGTAGTGGGCTCTCAGGCCGAAGGCTGTGCGGCCGACGACGAGCTCGGCTCGCTCTACGTGGCGGAAGAGGACGTAGGGTTGTGGAAGTATTCAGCCGAGCCCGACGGGGGCACGGCGCGCAACTCGATCGATGACGTGGAGAAAGGCAATCTGACCGACGACGTGGAAGGCGTCGCGATCTATTACGACAAGAACGGAACGGGCTTTATCGTCGTCTCAAATCAAGGTGAGGACAACTACTCTGTTTATCGTCGCGAGGGCGCGAACGAGCATGTCGGCAAGTTCCACATCGTTGCAAACAGTGCATTAGGCGTTGACGGCGCTTCCGAAACTGACGGCCTCGACGTAGTCAGCGCCCCACTCGGTGCCGAATTTCCGCAAGGACTTCTTGTCGTGCAGGACGGCCGTAACCTCGCGCCCACTGCGCGCCAGAACTTCAAGTACGTCTCTTGGGCTGATGTGATGAAAGCGTTGCGGCTGGAGCGCTAACGGCCAGCAAATCTTCCTACGTGGCGTTTCAACTCGAGTTGCGCGGTAGGGGCTGAGAAGGATTCCGACCCTACTTCCCGAACGAGCGACGAACGCTCACGCTAACAGATCGTCCAGGCTCGATCGTTCGAATTTCGATCGAGTCGAGCGATGCCATTCCTCGCGCTCCCGCGAAACGTTCCCTAGCACTCTCCACGTCGCGGCGCGCAAGGTTCGCGAGTTCCATCTCGATGCTCCACGCCGAACTCGGCGTGTACTGCACGAAAACATTCACCTCTGGGCCGAGTCGCTCTGTTCGCACTTCATCGACGATGAATTCCTGCGTTTCGCCACTGAACTGCGCTTCGAACCCCCAGTGCACCCGCTGCGATAGATTGTGCGTGAACTGGAGAGAGGCTTCGATCGGACTATCTTGCGCGATCTCTCGTGTCTCGCCCGTCAGAGGATCTCTCGTGCGGCTGTTGCGCAAGAGGAGATTTGCTTTGAGTAGCCCTGAGTTGAGACCGACGGCCGTAAGCGGCGCACTGATGATCAACTCAAGTTCCTCGCGCGAACCTTCAGCGATATTGCCCACCGCATCGAGTGGCTCGGGGGCCGCAACAGGAATGCGGTCGATCACGTCTGAAATCCATTCGCGCCGCACCGCGACCATAGCGGCGGTGCCGCTGGTGAATTCGCGTTCCCACGCGAGTTCGGCGACCCAAGAGCGTTGTGGCACCAGCTCTGGATTGCCGGCGGTCACATACTCGTCTGCGAGTGAAGCCGAGCTGACGAAGTCGCCGAAATCGAGCTGCCCTACCCGTCGTTCGAGCAGGAAGCGCCAGCGGTGATTCGAGCTCACTGCATACGAGACGGCGAGTCGAGGCTTTGCGAAGAAGAAGGAACGGCGCTCATCGCTGTCCCCTTCTTGAACGAGCTCGCTCGACTCCAGCCGGAGCCCTCCTTCCAATGTCCAATGAGGGCCCGTCCGCCAACTAGATGCCACGAAGATCTCGCCTCGATCCTCCTGCACGCGAACGCTTGCGGCGGGAAGCGCAATGTCGACGCCGTTCTCGTTCAGCGCGCTGCGGCCGCGCAGCACGTTGCGGGCTACCTCGATGCCCGCCTCGACGCTCCAGCGATCGAATGCACGTTGCAACAACGTGCGCAGGATGGCTTCGCTGGCACGCAGCGCTTCTCGCGAAAGCGAAAGCTCGTCTTCCTCGGTGCTGGTTTCCATCTCGTCTTCGCCCGAAGTGCGATACAAGCCGAGCGCCTCCCATTTGGACTCGCCGAGCGCACGCGAGTAGCGCAACCCGAGCTCTGATTCGTCCGTCCGCTCGTCCTCCTCCGACATCTTGCGTTCGAGATCGGGAAACCAGCCCTGCTCGCGCGTGCCTTCGTCCTTTCGTCCGCGGGTGAGCACACCGTTCAGGTTAAGCTCCCCGCCGAGTGCGGGCTGTTCGTACGCTGCCGCAAGCTCCAGTGAGCGCTCCCGCTCCGCTTGCTCGATCCGCAGCTCATCGAGGCGAGTGCCGGTCGGCGCATAATGAGTTTCTTTGCCCATGCCATGCTCGTCACCGAGCGCTCGCGCCGCACTCAGGGACACCTCCACTCGACGGCTCTCGGTTTCATGCATGAAGTCGGCCGCTACCTGTGGGAGTATTGGCTCGTGCGCGTACACAGTCGATTGGACTTTGACTGTGCCGTGCGTCTGCACCTGTCGCAAACGAACAATGTTCGCTAGCAGCGCGAACCCATGCATGTCGACCTCTCGAGCACCGGAGCGAATGAGCTCGATCCTCTCGACCGCCTGCGCAGGAAGACGGCGCAGGAGATCTTCGAGCGACTCGTGCTTCGTCGTCGGCACGTCGCCATCGATCAACACGTTTCCGACTGCGCTCGCCAGGCCACGAACGTCAGGATCGGAATCGACGAACGTATAGCCCGGCGTCAAGCTGAGCATGTCGAAAGCAGTCTTCGGCCGGCTGGCCTCAAAGTACGCCACAGGATAGCTGGTGACACGCGAGCTCTCGTCGTCCTGCGCACGAATGCCTGCACTTAAGAGCGCAAGTGTCAGCGCAGCGGCGAATTGCAAACGTGAAGTGCTCGACATGCATTCGTCCCCAGCATGATTGTTCTCGCGGACAGAGTGCGCTTATCGAGCTGACTGAGGGCAGACGGAGGGCATCAGGTTCCTATCAGGTGTCAGGTGACAGGTGACAGATGACCGGTGTAGAAAGTTTCGCTAACCCTCTCGCTCCGGAGGGCAGGGAACGTGAGCGTGAAGCAGAAGCTCAAACCGCTTGCGTCACAGCCCATTTCATATTCACTAGTAGGCCACCGAGTTCTGAGCGGTCGAGTGTGATCGTGCCACCGGTCGCTTCGGCAAGATCGCGCGCGATCGCCAGGCCGAGTCCGTGTCCCGGGCCTGCTTCATCGATCCGACCGCCGCGCGCGAGCGCGCGGGCCGTGCTGTCCGCGTCGATTCCCGGTCCGTCATCCTCGACGCGAAGACAAGCATGGTGCGACGACACATCGCCGCGAATGCGCACGAGGCGGCGCGCATAGCGCGCAGCGTTCTCGAGGATGGCACCCATGAGCTCGACGAGATCCTCCTGCGCAATTGGAATCGGCAGCAAATCGGGCACATCGATTTCGAACACGACGCACGCAGCGTCTTCCGTGCGTTCAATCACGGCGACAACGCCTTCGACCGCATCGCGGGCGTTCACTGATGAGCTGCGTGGCGCTCCGGCGATCGTTGCAACCCGGCTTCGACTCAGCTCGCTCTCCACCGCCGCCGACGCCGCGGCGATCGCCCGATCGAGCCCATCGGAAGCTTCGAGCGCTCCTTGCTCACGCGCCCGACGGCTCTGCGCAGCGAGTGCCGCGAGCGGCGTTTTCAACGCATGCGCAAGATCGACCGCGCGCCGGCGGGCGCGATCAAGGTCGCGTTCACGCGCGTCAGCAAGCTCATTGATCGCGCGCGCCAGCGGGTCGATCTCGCGCGGGTGCTCGCGACTTAGCCGTTCGCGCGGACTTCGTTGTAACGAACGTAGCTCCTCGCGCACACGCACGAGCGGCCTCAGCCCCAGTTCGACTTGGACCCAAGCAGCTGCGATCAGAATGAGCCAGAGTAGCGAGAGAAATAGTGCGAGCTCGCGCCCGAATTCAGCACGCGCGGTGCGCAAAGACGCTATCTCATGCGCCACCTGTACGAGCACGCGGACGCCTGTGGGATCCGGCTGCACCACTCGTTCGACGAAGAGCAACTCGCGCTCGAGTGGGCCCGTCGCAATCCTCATCGCCCATTCGCGCGCGCTCGCCCCATCCGTCACTCGCAATGCTTCATCCCACAGCGAGCGCGAGCGCAGATCGCCGCGGGCGGTGGAAACCTGCCAGTACACTCCGCTCGCAGGCTCATCGAATCTCGAATCGGTGGGCACTCTTTCCAGATGAGGCCTACCTGTCTCATCGAGCGAAAGATTCGCGACGAGCTGCCTGCCTTCACGCTCCAACTCGAGCGCGACGCGCCGCTCGATATGACGCTCGAACAACAGCATCATCGCAAACCACGCGGCAGCGAGCGCCACGAACACTGCAGCCGAGGCGATGGCAAGCAGACGAACGCGGAGCGATTTTGACATCAGGGGCCATCGTCAGCGAGCACATAGCCGAATCCGCGACGCGTCTGGATAGCTTCCATGCCGAGCTTGCGCCGCACCCGTACTACGAGCGCTTCGATTGCATTGGAGTCGCCGGGCTCTGCAGCGCCGTAGAGGTGCTCGGCTAACTCGCCAGCAGATACAGCACGCTTGGATTGATGCGCGAGATAATCAAGGAAACGGAACTCAAGCTGGGACAGGCGAATCGGGCGTCCGGCGTACATCGCAGACATGCGGTGAGTGTCGAGCACGAGTCGTCCTACTGTGATCGTAGATGACGCGCGACCTGCTGCGCGGCGCACCAACGCACGTACGCGAGCGATTAGCTCCCCCATCTCGAATGGCTTGCTCAGGTAGTCGTCTGCGCCGGCTTCGATACCCGCGACCTTTTCCGTCCAGTCGCTCCGAGCAGAAAGGATCAGCACGGGAAACATGCGCTCAGCGCCGCGCCATCGCTTCAGAACAGACAAACCGTCGAGGCGAGGTAGACCGAGATCGAGAACGGCAACGTCGTAATCCTCGACTCCCCCTTTGAACCACGCGTCCTCCCCATCCTGCGCAACATCGACAACGAATCCGGCACCGTCGAGCGCGAGACGCAGATCGGTGGCGACCGTAGGCTCGTCCTCGACGATCAGTGCTCGCATTAGTCGTCCTCGACCTCGAGCACTTTCCCCGTGTTCGCCTCGATCTTCACCTCCCGTACTCGACCGTGCGGGGTCAGCACCTTGATCTCGTAGACGAGCACGTCATCATCCTCTTCGAGCTCGACTTCGATCACATCGCCGGGGACGGTTTGCGCTGCAATGCCTAGGATCGTATGGAGCGGCTGAACTTCTCCTCGCTGCAACGCCTGCCGAACGAGATCGTGCTCGGCTTGTTTCCTATCCTTATCTTCGGCGAGTACCCCTTCATGCAACACAGAGGCGACAGCGAACGCGAGCATCACTGAGGGCAGAACGGAGAATGGGAGTTTCAGGTTCATATCTCACTCTGCCTCCTTCTCGCTGACAGGAACCTGACGCTGCGCTAAGACGTAAGCGATGGGTCCATCTTCTCTTGCCATGAGCTTACGCCGTTGCGAAGTTGCGCTGCCGTCAGTACGAGAGGATCCCACACTGGCGCACCCGAGCTGTCGTGCAGAATGAAGGTCAATGTTGGCTGCGGTGCCTGACGAAACTCTATGAGTCCGAAGTTGGTGCCTTTCACATAGACAGGACGCACACGCCGCTCGGGCTGTTGCTCTACCCAGGAATCGCTCATCGCGTTCGCTAGAGGCGAACTCACGAGGTCGTAAAGATCGTAGCCGCCCTGCTCCGAGCGTGGAATGCAGTTGAGCTCTCCGACATGGCTGTCGCCCGAAAGCAGCACGACGCCTGAGATCTTGCGATCACGGATGAAATCGAACAGCTCCGTACGCTCACTGATGAATGCCGCCCAGGTGTCACCTTCGGGTCCATCAGCGGAAGACCAGCCGCTACCGCAGATCAGCACCTTGAATGGTGCTTTGCTCGCGAGCAGACGCTCCTTCAACCATTGCTTTTGGTTGGTCCCAAGCAAGGTCTTGCTCGGTGAATCGGGCACGGAGTTTGGATCTCTGTAGTAGCGCCCGTCCAAAAAGAAGAAATCGATGCCGCCATAGGAGAAGTCGAAGAATACGCCCGGTGCATTGGGAAGCCCGTACGCGGGGTTTGCCCAGTAGCGCTTGAAGACCGCGAGCGACTCATCTCGCATCGGAATCGATGCATCACTGTTGTTCGAGCCGAAATCATGGTCGTCCCACACAGCCAGTTGCGGAACCGAGTGGATAAGCGGCTGCAGGTTCTCGACCCCACGCCCGCGCCGGTACTCCTCGGCTATAGAGCGCGGAGATTCGGAGTCGGCATACACGTTATCGCCAAGCCAGAAGAACAAATCAGGTGCGCGTGCCATGACGCCATCGAATATCCGCTGATCGCGATCCCACACGTATTTCGCGCAGGAACCAAACGCGACGCGAAAATCGATCGAGCCAAGCGGTGCTGTGTGCGTCGAGTAGGGCATCGGTTGATATCGATCGACGATGCCATCGACGAGCACTCGGTAGTAGTAGCGAGTTTGCGGCTTAAGACCTTCGATACGCAGCACTGCGCTGAAATCGCTTTCCTCAGTGACCAGCACTGGCGCCGTGACCTGTGGCCTCTTGAAGGCAGCATCCATCGAATATTCGACCTGCAGCGGCAACGCACCGCTCGCACGCGCCCAAATGGTGATGTCCGTCGGGCCGGGCGCGCCCACCATGGGGCCTTCCATGAGGCGCGGATAACCTAACGAGCGTGCGAATCCCGCGAAGGGCCATGCCGCTGCAGCAGCGAGCATACGTACAAGGAGAGTGCGACGGCGCATATCAGGCGAACAGTTCGGCAGTGACGGACGATAGATGATCGAATCCCATCTTCGCGTAGATATGTGGCGTCGCGATGGCCGGGTCCTGCTCTGCTTCGACGACGAGCCAGCCCGAGTAACCGGCCCGCGCGATCGGTTCGAGCACACGCCGATACTCGACCATGCCATCGCCAGGCACGGTAAAGACTCCCTCGAGCACCGCATTCAAGAAGCTCGAATCCTCGTTACGAACGTGCTCGAGCACCGATTTTCGTACGTCTTTGCAGTGTACGTGAACGATGCGCGATACGTACTGGGCAGCCGCACGCACAGGGTCACCACCCGCATACGTGAGATGGCCGGTGTCGAGCAGTAAGCCGACCGCATCGCCGGTGCCGCTCATCATCTCGTCGATGTCCTGCGGCGACTGCACGACGGTGCCCATGTGATGATGATACGCGAGGCGCAGCCCAGCCGATTTCATGCGCTCGGCAAGCCGCGTCAGCCGTTCGTTGAAGCGCGGCCACTCGCCTTCGGGCAGCCGCGGACGCTGCGACAGCGGTGCTCTCTGATCGCCATGGTTGCAGCGACTTACTTCCGCAAACACCATCACTTCGCAGTTAAGCGCGTGCAGTAGCTTGAAGTGCGCGCTCATGGCGTCCCATTCAGCGTCGACGTCGCGCTCGAGCAGGCGTCCGCTGTACCACCCCGAAACTAAATCCAGATCGTGTGCGCGCAGGATGGGGCGCAACTTCTCAGCGGTGCGCGGGAACTTATTGCCGAGCTCCACGCCGACATAGCCCGCATCGCGCGCTTCACGCAAACACGTTTCCAGTGGCGTGTCGGAGCCGAGCGAAGGGAGGTCGTCATTCGTCCAGGTGAGTGGGTTGATGCCGATGCGAATCATAGATAGCTCTTTATCAGGTGAAGCTGGGTGCGCACTGCTCGCCTCAATCGCGTCGATGCAGCTCGTCTAAATGCGCACGGTATTTTTCGTAGGCAGCGGCGACATCCTTGCTCTCGGAGACCTCCGGCACGGCCACATCCCACCACGCACCGCCTGCAGCAGTCGTGTGATGCGAGTCTGTTTCGAGTGCGATCAAAATCGTGCGATCCATGCTCCGCGCTTTGAGCAGCGCTTCCTCCAGCTCGGCAATGCCACGGACCTGTAAGGCGTCAGCGCCAAGCGCGCGTGCGTGAGCTGCGAAATCAATAGAAGGCGCAACTTCTGGAAGCAGATTGTTGAATGACTCTCCGCCGCACGATTGCTGCAACCGATTGATGCAGCCGAAGCCGCGGTTGTCGAGCAGGACGATGGTGAGCTTGAGACCTAGCGCAATCGACGTTGCTATCTCGGAATTCATCATCAGATAGCTGCCATCGCCCACCATCACGACCACGTTGCGTTCCGGACGCGCGAGCTTCACGCCTACGCCACCCGCGATCTCGTAGCCCATGCACGAGTAGCCGTATTCGAGGTGATAGGAGTCGCTATCCTGCGCGCGCCAAAGCTTGTGCAATTCTCCAGGTAGACCGCCGGCTGCGCACACGACCGTGCCATTTTCTCCAATCGTGCGATTCACCGCGCCGAGCACTTGAGCGTCGGTCGGCCGATCGACTCCCTGATCCATCGTTGCCGAATCGACATGATCCAGCCATTGCGTGCGTAGATGCCGAGATCTCATTGCCCATTGCTTGCGATCTGTCGCGTTCTTCAGCAACGCATCGAGCTCGTGCAGCGCGCGCCTGGCATCGCCTTGCACGGGTAACGCATCGTATTTAGCTGCATCCAAACGACACGCGTTGATCGCGATGATGCGCCGCTCGGGGTTGCGGAACAGCGACCCCGAAGCAGTCGTGAAATCTTGCAGACGTGTCCCAATCGCGATGATCACATCGGCGGCAGCTGCAAGCTCGTTCGCCGCGCTCGATCCCGTGACGCCGATGGCGCCAACGTTCTGATCATGGTCCCAACGCAAGGCGCCCTTCCCTGCTTGCGTCTCCGCGACGGGTATCTCGTGTCGGCTCGCGAATTCAGACAGCACAGTGCACGCATCCGCGTAGTGCACACCGCCTCCCGCAATGATGAGAGGCTGACGCGCGCTGCTGATTACGCTTGCGGCGGCCGACAGTTGTCTAAGATCGGCTCCGAGACAAGTAGGCCGATGCAGACGCGGCTCGAAGAACGACGCCGGATAATCGTAAGCCTCGGCTTGCACATCCTGGGGCAACGCTAGCGTGACCGGCCCACATTCGGCTGGATCGATCAGCACTCCGATTGCTTGCGGCAGACTTCGCAGCAACTGTTCGGGTCGAACGATGCGGTCAAAGTAGCGCGAGACAGGCTTGAAACAGTCGTTCACTGTGATAGTGGGATCGCCGAAATCCTCGATCTGCTGCAATACCGGATCCGGTCGTCGACTTGCGAAGGTGTCGCCCGGCAGCAGGAGCACCGGCAAGCGGTTCACGTGCGCGAGCGCGGCAGCCGTGACCATGTTCGTTGCGCCAGGGCCGATCGAAGTCGTGCAGGCCATGAAGCGTTGCCGACGCAGAGCCTTTGCGTAGGCGATCGCTGAATGCGCCATCGCTTGTTCGTTATGCGCACGATAAGTCGGGAGCTCTGTTCGCGAAGCAGCAAGAGCCTCGCCTATCGCGGCGACATTGCCATGTCCGAAAATCGCGAAGACGCCCGCGCACAGCGGCATCTCGCGATCTGCGATGAGTGCGCGCTGGGCGGCTACATAGCGTACAAGGGCCTGCGCCATCGTCAGACGAATCGTGCCGCCGCTCATGCGAGCTGCCCTACCGCGCGTTTCGAATTGACGCCGCTGCGCGCCCGCAAGCTTCGCCAGCTCTCGATCAGGCGCATATAGCGGGTAGCAATATCTTCGATCGCCTGCTCATCCGTCATCCGTCCGGCGAACCAATCGCGAGCCGCGGGATTGAAGATGCTGCGCCCAACAGCGAACCCGCGACACACAGGCGTTTCCACGGCGCTTTCGAACGCGCGCCGCAACACTTCTTCCGGTGCATCGAGTCCAAGGAGAAGGACGCCGTTACACCAGGGATCGCGCTCGGCGATCACGGTCTCAATTTGTTGCCAAGCCGTGCGCGACTGCGGCTCGATTTTCCACCACGCTGGACGTACGCCCAAGTTGTAGAACCGTTTCATGGAACGCACCATTGCATCATCGTTTACAGGAAGCCCACGTCCGGTGCAGATGATCTCGAGCAGCAGATCGCGATCCAGCGCTTGCGCAGCACCGTACAACTCGCGGACCTTTCGTTCCTGCGCTAAGCGCATATCCACCGGATCGTCTGGATGGTAGAACACGAGGCACTTGATGACATGCGCCACTGGCCAACTCGCAAGATGAAGGCCGATGTTCTCCGTCGAGTCGAACGCGACTGGCCGCGAGCCGGGCGTTTCTATCGGTCGGCCTATCCAAAGCGGGCCTCCGCTCAATCGATTTAGCACCCCTGAGCCGTGTCGCGCATCAACGATGACGCCCAGACGCTCGGGTTCCGGAGCTCGGCTTGCAGTGCGCTCAACCGCGCGTGCCACAAGATCCTTAAAGATAGCTATGCGCGCGCGGCTCGCACCTTCGTCGTCGGCGAGTTCCTCGAGTTGGCGGCGATGATCAAATGCGAGAACGTAGAGCTCATCTCTTGAGCGCCGCACCGTAGTTGCATGATGGATATGAGAAAGCGCTTCATCGAGATCCGGCCTACGCACGTGCGGCGCACGTTTGAGGAACTCAGCCAACTCGGCTCGACTGGGCATCGCAGGAGTGCAGCCGTGACGACTGACAACGAGTGCGCCGCAGGCATTGCCGAGCCTCGCGCATTCAGCGAGCGGTTTGCTATTGAGCCAGCCGGACAAAAATCCGCTCAGGAATGCATCACCTGCGCCGAGCACATTCAAGACATCCACCGGAAATCCTGGGATGGTGACGAGATCCTCTATGCTCGCGGGCACGGCCCCGTCAATCAGACTGCATCCTGTGGGACCGCGCTTCAATACGATCGTTGCGGCGGTGCGCGCTCGGATCGCGCGCAATGCAGCCATCAGCTCATTCTCGCCCCCTGCAATGCGAATCTCTTCCTCGGTCCCAACCACGAGATCGCACAGGGGCAGTACGGATTGAGTTACGGCGGTCGCCTCCTGCCATGGCACGAAGCGCGACTCGCCTTCTCCGGCGCTCGTGAGTTTCCACAACACTGGCCGATAGTCGATGTCGAGAATCACGCGCGTGTCGTTTGCCCGAGCGAAGCGATACGCCTGCTCGACTGCTGCACGAGTAGTCGGTGTCGACAAGTGCGTTCCCGTCACGGAGATTGCGCGGCTCGATGCAATGTAGTGCTCGTCAAAATCCTGAGTACACACCCCCATATCAGCACAGTTCTCGCGGAAGAAGATATGCGGGTAAGAGCCAGTACCTTGAATGCCAAGGACGACGGAGGCCGTCAAGCGGGTTGGATCCGTCTTGACGTGACTCACGTCGACGCCCTCGCGAGCCAAGGCCTCGCGCACGAATCGTCCCATCTGCTCATCGCCGACGCGCGTCAGCATCGAACTGCGCACGCCGAGACGCGCAGATCCGGCAGCGAGATTCGCCGAGGACCCACCAAGATATTTCGCGAAACTCTGCATGTCTTCTAGCCGACAGCCGATCTGCTGGCCGTAAAAATCCACGGCAGCGCGCCCTAGACAGATCAAATCAAGCGTCTTATTCATCTTTCGAAAACTCGGGTGGATGCCAGTAGCTTGCATCCTGTTGAAGCGTCCACGCATGTTCCGGCGTGAACTCCGGTGCGATGTATGGGTTGTTAGGCAAGTGCCGAATCACCCAGGAGTAGTACATGCCATAGCCCGGCGCAGTGCATTGCGCGTGATCTAGGCCGGCAGAAATCAAAACCGTGTCGTTTTGCCTTACCTTCAGCACGCTTTCGCCGAGCTCCGCATGACCGAATCCGCTCGGTGCCGTGAAACGATAGTGATAGATCTCGGGTTGCACGTGATGGTGCGGCGGATAGCTCGACCACCCTCCAGGGAAGGTCACGACTTCACCGAGCACAAGCTCGACTTCAGCAGGCGAGTTTCTTCGATCGAAGATCGTTCTCACGTAGCGCAAGGCACGCCCGCCGACCTGCCCTCGCCCGCGCGCTTCGTTCGGCACATCTTGCGGACTGAACAATCGCGGATCGAAGTACGCGCGGTTGGCGCACTGGTAGACGGTGAGCTCGCTGTCTCGTTCGGCTTCGATGTGCACCGTAGTACCTGCTGCAACATGTACGCAGCTCGCCGATTCGTCGAACAAGGACTTGCGCGACAACGAGAACGGTGTAGCACCTGCTTCGCCACGCACCGCGCCAGCCATCAATAGCCAGGCACACTCGCTCGCAACATCGACGTTCACTCGCTCGCCAGCTTGCAAGCGCAAGATGCCTAGTCCTATGCCGGATTCGTTCTCGCGATCGTCGTGGCGAGTGATCCAGGTCGATCCGAGTGGAAAGCCTTGGCGGAAGGAGTTGATATGAGCATTCATGACAAAGGCCCCCCGTCGACCTCGACCCATGTTCCGGAGTGTGCAGATACTTCGATCGCTTCCATCACCTCCTGGACGCGAACGCCTTCGGCGAAGTCAGGCCATGCAACCCCATTCTCGCGAACGGCACGGACGATATTGCGCACTTCGATGACTTTCAGATCGTTCACGCCAAGACCATGCCCCGGCGCCGGACAAAACGCCGCGTAATCAGGATGCTCTGGGCCTGCAAGAATAGTGGTGAATCCGCGTCGCCCCGACACAGAGCCGGCAGAGTAGAAGCGCAACTCGTTCATGCGCTCTTGATCAAATTGGATGCTGCCGGCCGTGCCGACGATCTCCGCCGCAAGACCACATTTGTATCCGGAGGCGATGCGACTGATCTCCAGCGAGCCCCGCACTCCGGACTCAAGCTCTATCAACACGTGCGCTGTATCTTCGTTCTCAACGGTGCGTGCAAGGCCGCTGCTTGGGTCGACACGTTCTGAATGGGTCGTCTTCAATACAGCGGACACTCGCGCGATCGGTCCGAGGAGAAAATGGATAAGGTTGATGAGATGTGAACCGAGATCGGCGAGCGCACCGGCACCGGCGAGCCGGCGTTCGCATCTCCATGTGAATGGCGAGCGTGCATCGCTCAGGTAGTCTTCGAAATAGCGACCTCGAACGCTCACGATCTGACCTAGCTCACCTGCTGCAATCATCTCGCGTGCGAACTGCAGGAGCGGATTGCAAATGTAGTTGAACCCGATGAAACAGCGCGCTCCAGAGCGTTGCGCTGCGTGCGCGACCTCGCGCGCCTCCACAAGCGTCGTTGCCAACGGCTTCTCGCAATAAACGTGCTTGCCCTGAGCGAGCGCGGCGAGTGCCATCTCGCGATGAAGGTAGTTTGGCGCGCAGATGTCCACGAGCTCGACAGCCGGATTACGCACTACATCCTGCCAACTCGCCGCTGCACCTTCGAATCCCAGCGCACGAGCACTGGCCTTCGCGCTGTCCGCGGAATGATCCGCCAAGCTCAAGCACCGAACCGCATACTGCGGACCGAAGGTGACGCCGACACCATGGAATGCAATTGCGTGCGCGCGGCCCATGTAGCCGGCGCCGATCAAACCCACTGTTAGCGATGCAGTCATTAGCGGTGCGTTGCTCCGCGGCGGCTCTCTCGGCCGCTCGCACCACCGTACGCTAAATCAATGGAACGAAAATTTCAATTTCTCTTTGTGGTGGAATGAAACTTTCTAGGATTTTCCATCACCGCACCGCGACTGGCGCGCCGCTGATGAGCGATTGCTGCGCGGCGTCCGCGAGCAACAGCGCGCGCCGGCCGTCCTCGCCTGTCGCCAACTCGACGGCTACCCCTTCCAACGCGTTGACGAAATCTTCGAGCTCCAGCCGGTACGCAGCTGCATATCGTTCTAGGAAGAAGGGAAGTGCCGGCTCGACGGTGTAGCCACGCGAATCCGCCATGGTCACACTCGTCTCGCGATGATTGCCGGCACGCACCATGCCGTTTGAACCGAACGCTTCAATGCGCTGGTCGTAACCGAAGCTGCATCGACGGCTGTTCGCGATTTGGCACAACGTCCCCTCAGCAGTGCGCAGCATCACCATTGCGGTATCCACATCTCCAGCCTCGCCGATCCCAGGATCGACGAGCGCGCTTCCACGCGCAAATACCTCCACCGGCTCGGCCCCGAGCAGCCAGCGGGCCATATCGAAATCGTGAATCATCATGTCGCGGAAGAGTCCGCCTGAGCGACTGATGTATTCGAGAGGTGGCGGAGCTGGGTCTCGGCTTGTGATGTGCAATGTCTCGAGCCGCCCGATGCTCCCAGAGCGAATCTCGCGGTGGATGCGCGTGAACGAGGGATCGTAGCGGCGATTGAAGCCAAGATAGAGCGGGATTCGAGCTGCTTGCGCTTTTCGCATACAGGCTGTTGCACGCTCTATATTCAGATCGAGTGGCTTCTCACAGAAGACCGGCTTCCCTGCGGCAGCACACTTCTCGATCCAATCGGCGTGGGTATCCGTCGAGCTCGCAACGAGGATGGCGTCGACTTCGCGATCGAATAACGCTTCCTCAAGCGTGAGCACCTTACTATTCCAGCGCTGGGCAAGCGCTTGTGCAGCGTTCGAGTCCGCATCCGATACAGCTATCAGAGTCGTGCGTGGGTTACGCGCGATGTTCTCCGCATGGATCTTCCCGATGCGACCGGCGCCAATGAGCAGAAACCGGATCATGGTGTAGCACCTCTTAGTTCGATCGATGTTGACGGAATGTCCATTCCACCTTTGTTTCAGATGGGAATGTACATTCCATCATGCCCAAACATTTGCCTGAGCGCCAATGCAAAGAACTGGGGCGGCGACTCAGTGCGACTAAGTCAGCGACTCCGGCCTCGCCCCTCGATCTCGAACGCGTAGCTGATCACCATCGCTTGCGCGAGACACATCGAGGCGGTGAGGGAACGGAACTGCCGCACTTCCGCATCTTTGACCTCAAAGACGAGATCGGCAGGATTCGCAAGCGGGCTCAGTCGGCTGTCCGTGATCGCGATGATCTTGGCCTTCTGCTCCTTCGCGGCGTTCACGATCTCAACGGTCTCGCGTGCATATGGATGGAAGCTGGTGGCGATGAGCAGATCCTTGGAGCTGAGCATCGTGCTCTGCTCCGTCAACATGCCCGCGACTCCATCGAGCAGATGCGCAGGTTTCCCCACATGGCGCAGTGCATAGACTAGATACGCGGCGACTGGAAAGGAGCGTCGCAGCCCGATGATGTACACGGCACCCGCGCTGCGAAGCATCTCCACCGAACGCTCGAGATCTGCTTTGCGGACATTCGCTTTCAGATGCTCAAGCGCGAGGATGTTGCTGTCGGCGAACTCTTGCAGCACATCCTGAGGAGCGAGTGCACCGGCAGCGCTCGCTCTTCGCGTGAACTGCCGAATGCGCTCCGAGTAACTGGGGCTTGGTGCCTGCGTGAGCATTTCGTCCTTGAACAGCTCCTGCATGTCGCTGGCCCCTTCGTAACCGAAGGTCTTAGCGAATCGCACAATGGTCGAAGGCTGCACGCCGCAGCGATCGGCGATCACCGCGAGCGTCTGCAGCGCCATGTCGTTTGGGTTCTCGAGTACGTACTTGGCGACCTGCTGAAGACGTGGGCTCAATTCGTCGTAGCGACGGACGATGTCTCCCCTTAACGTCTCGAGGCCTTTCGAGTTATTTGCCACAACGAGTCCTCGGCGTGTCATAAAAGTCCCCGATCTTAACGGCGGTGCAATATCTGTTCTACGCAGGCAGCGACTAAAACGGCATTTTTTCGGTTCAAAGTCGCTGAAACAAACATAGCAGATGGAATGTTTATTTCACATGTTGCCAATCACGGAACATTCGTTCTACACTAATGCCATCTGCGAGGTGCAGCTCGCCATTCAATAGGCAGAGACGCTGAGCGTCCAGGGGGATCATCGATGAAACGCATCCATTATCGAGATGGCTTAGCGCGCGCTATCTCCGTTGCGCTCGCGGGGGCAGTCGCGTCCTTGGCGACCACCGTTGCGGCGGGACAGGAACCGTCCGAAACGGAGACGCTCGAGGAAATCAATGTGTTGGCGCAACGCATCAACGCGCGCGAACGTACCGAACTCGCGGAGCCCGTGCTCACCTACTCCGAGGAGTACTTCCAGCGCTTCGAACCGCTCTCGGTTGGCGAAATGTTGAAGCGAGTGCCTGGCGTGACGTTCGCGGACGACATTGGCGAATACGCTGCACCATCCCTGCGCGGTATTGGATCCGAGTACACGCAGGTACTGATCAATGGCCGCCGCATCTCGGGCTCCGGCAACGACGGTACTGTCCTGGTCGACCGCATTCCCGCCGAGCTGATCGAGCGCGTGGAAGTCATCCGCAGCCCGACGAGCGATATGGATAGTCAGGGCATCGGCGGCACACTGAATATCATTCTGAAGGAAGGTGCCGAGTTCAACGGCGGAATCTATCGCTTAGGCGCATATCACATCGATGGTGAAACGCGTCCCAGCGCTTTCGTCTCGTACGGCAATACCAGCGAGACGGTCCAATGGGGCACGTCTGTCAACTATCAGGAGCGCTTCAACCGCAAGGATGTCTTCGCCGTCGGACGAGCTCTGGATGGCGAGGGCAATGCCGAGCCCGCCTTCGAAACCGCCATCGAACCGGATGAAAGAGACACTCGCGACGTCGCCTGGACGGGCGATCTCGCATTTAAGTTTGAAGGCGGACAAGAGCTCTCGTTAAACGCCTTCTTCGTCGACACTGACCGCGTGGAGCACGAGTTCGAACGCGCATTCGAAGCGGAGGACGACGACGGAGATCTCGATACGAGCGCCGAGCAGACGAACCAGACCGATGCTTTCCGAGAGCGCAACTGGATGGTTGCCGCGACGTTCACCGCGCCAACGGAAAGCGGCAACGAGTGGGAATTGTCTGCAAGCTACGATCAGACCGAGAGTGATGCCAAAGAAACCAACTATGTCGTCGGTCTCGACGATTTCGATTTCGCAAGTGTGGGCATTACGAGCGTAGACGATATTATCCCGTTCGTGTCGACACGTAGCGACGTCGAGATCAACGAAGCGTTCCGCGCGAACAGCACTCAGTTCGGACATGAAATAGATGTTTTCGAGAACATCGATTCTATCGAGAACGAAACAGCCGAAGACTCCGAGGCTAAAGCCGGGGGCGAGTACAAGTGGGCGTTTGCGTCTTCCGAGTTGAGCGTCGGTCTGCAGTATGTGCTCAAGCAGCGCGACTATGACTTCAACGTCCAGGAGCTCGATGACGGTGCCCTCGTAACCCTCGATGAGCTGTACAGCGTCTTCAACGTCGATGACGAGCGCCTCAACGGGTACATCCAATGGGGCCTCGACATTGGAGACAGCACCAAGCTCGAACTCGGCGTCCGAGGTGAACAAACGAAGATGGAAATTACCTCCACAGTGACCGACCCGGTGGCCGAGGCTGCCGGTGCACTCGCCTCCTTGGGACTCAACATCAACGGCAACGAGATCGCAGTCGAGAACGACTACACGGAGGTGAACCCCACGGCGCACATCAAGTGGAATGCGACCGATGCGCTGCAGCTGCGCCTGTCAGCGGCCCGCACTGTCAGAAGGCCAAGCTTCGATGAGCTGAATCCAACGCTGCTACTCGATGAAGATGAAAGCATCCTCGGCAATCCGACTCTAGAGCAGGAAACAGCATTGGGCCTGGACGGCGGGTTCGATCTCACGCTCAACGCGAGAGATGCTGTTCTCGGGGTAAACGCGTTCTACCGCGAGATCGAGAACAAGATTGAGTTGAATGGTGTGGGCGATGAGGTCAATGCGATCTTTCAGGAGCAGATCGATGAAGAGATCGAGGCGACGCAGTACGTCAACAACCCAAACAAGGGTGAGATCTATGGTATCGAGTTCGATCTGAGCTATCCGCTCGCGTTTCTCAATGCGCCCAACTTTCACGTCTTTGCGAACTACACATTGATCGAGTCTGAGATTCGAGATGCCAATGCAAACTTCGCGGTGGATCGTCGCTTCTCGATGCAGCCTGACTACGTCTACAACTTTGGTTTCGACCACCTGATCGAAGCATGGGCGTTTACGTGGGGGATGAGCTACCAGAAACGTGGCCCTGCCGAGGAGTGGATCGATTCCGGTGCGGAGACGAAGGAAGTCGCGGACGTCACGTTCGAAGGCAACCTTGAAATTTTCGTCGAGAAGACGATTGCTGATCGTTTCGTCGTACGACTCGCCGCGCAGAACCTGCTCGACGCGCAACGTGACGACGTCACTCGCATCTACGAATCCATGGAGCAGTACAACGCGCGTACCCCTGTGACTTCCGAACTCGATCGCGAAGAGTCGGATCCATGGGTCATTCTGACCTTCCGCAGTACTTTCTGACCTATATCAGCCCGCACGCCCATCGTGCGGCTGGATTCCTCGTTGCTCATAGCACCCGGGCGCCTGCACATGAGGCGCTGCTCTCCCTGCTCGCTCGAAAGAAAGGAGGTTCTATGTTGAGAAAGAGTTCCATCATCAGCTTGGCCGTTCTCGCTGCGCTCTCAACAGGCGCTGCACAGGCCGCCGATGTTCAAGCATCCCGCGAAACACCACCCTCGCTCGACTACGACGATGGCGAACGTCTCGCCAACGCGGACGACCCAGCGATCTGGGTACATCCAGACGAGGACAATCAAAACCAGAGTCTCATTGTCGGAACACTCAAGGAAGGTGGGATCGACGTTTACAATCTGCACGGGCTTCGACTGCAGCACATTCCGAGCTTGCCTGCAGCGAACCCGGACCATCCGCGTCAACGCTTCAATAACGTGGATCTCGTCTATGACTTTCGACTCAGCGGCAAGAAAGTCGATCTTGCTGTCGCATCGGATCGAGGCTTCGATCGACTGGCCATCTATAAGATCAATCAGAACGGGTCGAACGCACCTGTTCCGCTGACCGAAGTCACTAAACCAGGACTGCCGTTCGTATTTGCGGCCGATCAGGACGAAGTGAATGATGAGTTAACGGTCATGGGCGTTGGAACAGCAAGGCTCGAGAACGGCCAAACGATCGCGTTCGTTACGCGTAACGACCGTTCAGAGATCGCGAAGTTCAGGCTGTACGATGCAGGCGGCGGCAAGGTCGGGTATGCACCGCTCGTACGCTTCAGCCTGCCTTCGCAGTTCACACTACCCAACGGACAAACGTGGACGCCTTGTCTCGACGAAGACGGGCTCACTCCAATGGCTGAGGGCACCGTCATCGATCGCGAACACGGATTCGTCTACATCGGCCAAGAAGCGATCGGCTTGTGGCGTACGACCATCGACAATCCCGCGGCAAACCTCACTTTGATTGAGAAAGCTTCGACGTTCGGTACGCCGTACACCCGCACATTCGATGAGGACGAGGAAGAGTACGTATGCGAGTACCTGACGGACCAGGACCCGGGCTACGGCGGCCGGCTCGTCCGCGACGTCGAAGGCGTGACGCTGTATGAGGCCGACGACGGAGAAGGTTACGTGATCGTCTCGAGCCAGGGATCGAACGAGTACCTCGTCTTCGATCGCGAAGACAATAACGACTATGTCGGCACATTCTCGATTGTGGATGGGGCCGTCGACGGTACCCAGGAAACGGACGGTATCGGCGTGAGTAATGCTGATTTTGGCGGCGTGTTTGACGACGGCCTCTTCGTCGCCATGGATGGTCACAACGAACCCGATATCCTCGATGAGGAAGGCGAGCCAATCGAGAATACGAACTTCAAGTTGGTACGATGGGAGGACATCGCTGATCAGCTCGACCTCGAAGTCGACGACGAGCACGACATCCGCGATCTCGACTGACCTCTCGCGCATCGGTCGAAGCGTTGTCGAGTTCCGGCGCTGAGATCGAACTTATGGCGCGCTCCAGCATCTTGGAGCGCGTCTTCTTCATGCCTCCTTCGCGGAACGACACTCCGCCAGGAGGTCCTGGAGAGAACGGAGCACAGTCCGATGAGGCATCCGCGACAACCTCCAACCTACCTTGATCACCTAGGTAGCGATTCCCTATAGATGATGGCGTTGCACCAGTGACTTGCAACATCACTATGAGAATCGCGCATAATCACGTCGAGATCACATGGAAGTCCGCACGAGTGAAAATCGACGCGGCGCGGAGATGGACTTCACCTTGCGAAGGCTTGAGGCACATAAAGACTCAAGCATTTCGCCATTCGGACGTCGAACCATAATCGTATGGAACTGCCAAAAGTCCATGACCCCTTTCGGCCAGAAGCGGACGCTACGGGTGACGACTGAAAACCTTGCCTCCCTTACCCGGGTAAGCCGCCCCGCATATCCTTTAGGAACCAACCCTGGACCAGTCCGTTGCGCGCGTTGAAGAGCACGGCCCAAACGTTTGACGGCGGAAGCTTGGGACCAAGCCGCGTCAGTAGGTAAAGTGGCGGTTCGGCTAGGGCGAATAGAGGGCGGTAGAATAGCGGCGCGTAAAGCGTCCCATCAGAGAGATCGCGATGCAGAGAAGAGTCTTCTATTCCTGGCAATCCGATACCAGGGGTGCCGCTAATCGTAACCTCATCCAGCAGGCACTCGAAGGTGCGGCTGGCGAGATCGCCGACGAGGCGATAGGAATCGAGCCGGTTGTCGATCGAGACACGGCCAACGTACCTGGCTCTCCCGACATCGGAACCACAATCCTCGCAAAGATTGGCAACGCCGACGTGGTCGTGGCCGACGTGACCATCGTCAACGGCAAGGATGCTAAAAGGCCGATGCCAAATCCAAACGTCATGCTAGAGATCGGCTATTCGCTCGCCGTTCTTACGGATGCGAGACTGATTCTGGTTCAAAACACCGCATTCGGAGGTCCGGAGCTTCTACCCTTCGATCTGCGGCAGAAGCGTGTTTTGAAATACCATTCAGAACAAGAGGCGACTGAGCGAGCTCAGTCACGACGTGAGTTGCAACATGCCCTACGTCATGCAATTGAAATGGTTCTGATACAGACGAGCCCGAGATCTAAAACGCAGTCAGCGCTGTCGCTGAAGCTCGGCTTTAAGACGGACGCTGAAACCTCCAGCCTGCATGAGTATCGGTTGCGTGTCGGCCTGAACAATACGAGTACCGCGAGAGTCGAAAAGTGGCATGTGGATATCATTCTGCCAAGGAGGGTCGTGCGCGACGAGGAGATAAGAAAGGCGCTAAAGGAGCAATCCAACAAAGAAACTTTGGTCTTTCGTTTCGACGAGAAGTCAAACGGTAGCTTTTATCCAGGTGACGGCAAAGTGCTGCAGGTTCTGTACCGCATGAATGACGAGATCTTTGATAAACATCAGGATGTTCTCGATCAGTTGGTTCGTGTGCGGGCCTATGCGAACGATGAGCACGCAGGTTCGATCGAACGACCCTTCAAGGAATTGCAGCGGTTCTAAGGAATCCTCCGGCCGCTTCTGTGGCCGTCGCCCTTATTCATCGCCCAAATTCAACTGCTTCGCGTCCGAGCCGCGGGAAAAAGTGCGAGCGATGCGGGCCAACGTGCGAGCCGCTGTATGCGGCACTGTGAGTGTGAAGGCAACGTCCGCTATGGGTCGAAAGCAGTCATCACTTTACCTCCGATGTGCCCGACTACAACGCAGTTCGCCTGAGCGTTCGCGGCCAGGGTCTTCGTCAAGGTAAAACGCGATTTGAAAGTCGAGCACGTTTGTTGCCTGGCCTTCGATGTCTATGGGCACGAGCGTGGTCCGAGTCCGATCTCCATATCCGCCCCGCTGATCTTGTTCTCGGTCTAATCGAGAACCTGTAGTTGAGATCGACCCTATGCCTGTGACATAGGCATGTCAACGCTGATGTGACAATGCATGGGCGGAAAAGCGGGTCGTGACTCGCGGGTCGCGGGTCGGAACAGAGTTCGCTTCTTCTTCTGACTACCCGCTGATCACGAGTCACGAATCACTATTAGATGGTGGCTCGTTACGGGACAAGAATTTCCGCGGAAACGTCAGCACGAAGCCTTTTCGCTTTCTCGTGCTGCTGCAGCAGCACCTGAATCCCCAGCCCATAGTCCATCGTTTCCCCGCACCACCTGGTCACCGCAGTCTTGTTATCTATCTGAACTCCACGATCACTGTTCTTCTCCACAATCTCTGACCAGTCAGACAGTGACTGCGTAAAGCCTTCAGCAATGCTGTCGAAGGCCTCGCCATTCGGCTTGACGAACCTGAATGCTCCATCGTCGAGGATGATGATCTGAACTCCGCCCTCATGGACGTCGTGATGGTGGAAGCGGCAGAGGCTGACTAGATTGTTGAGCTTGGTTTCGCCGCCGTTTGCCCAATGGTGAACATGGTGACCATCGATGAAACGCTTATTGATACATCCGGGGAAGCGGCAACCTTTGTCGCGGGCGTTCAAAGCGCGGCGCAGCGGGGCGGAGATGGTGCGTGTTTTGCGTCCGACGTTGAGTGGAACACCGTTTTCGTTCTCTGCGATTGCGACGACACTAGCATCACACGCGAAGCGCCTGCACGTTTCCGCAGAAACGCTCGGGCCATGTTCGATCTCGCAGCAACCCGCGGTCTTCTCGCTCAACGTTTCTGCGGAAACGTGCACCACGACTTGATGTCGGTCCCCGCCGTTCATTTCCTCGGCCCCGTGTTCGAGGAAACTCTCTGCCATGAGCGCTAGAGCATCCGCGCGTCGTTTGCGAATGTCCGATCTGGCTTCCGGAACATTGGCGGCAGAATTGATTCGTTGAACTTCCGATTCCCCTTCGGCCGGCAGTGCTTCAACGGCCGCATTAAGTGCTTTGATCAATAGAGCGCCGACCTCGGCAGGTAGTCTCGCCTTCAGCACCATGCAACCATCATGATCGTAGTAGTAACCGACTGACCGATTCGCCCGCTGACGTGCGTCACGGGAAAGCTCTTCCGCTTCCTGCGCTCTTCGATAATGACGCACCAGAGTTTCGACGTGATTGGCCGTGCCGTGTTGAGCAATCGAGAGGAAGTACTCTTCCGTTCCTTCGCACGCGACACGAGCCAACGCTCGTACTTTCGAGTAGCTCAGCTCTCCCCTTTCCATGGCCGCTGAAATCTTCGGGAGTTTTTGCAATGCATGCGCCACACGAACCTTCTCGCGTGCAGCGCCGATATCGATCCCGCATTTCCAATTCAACCAATGCGCACACGACTGAGTAGCGCCGTCCGACCAACCATTGCGGCTGTCGAACTCAGCGATAAGCATCAAGAAGCGATGATTCGCGGCATTCAGGTGACCGGCGAGACGTGTGATCTCATCCTTCAATCGATTCAATGACTGCGCCGATGCAGCTCGTTCCTCGGGGCTGAGATAACGCTTGTCGATCGATGAGCTCGCTGCGAGGGCTGCTTCCATGACACATCTCTAGTACTGATTCGATGTACAGTATTTTAACCGACAGGAGATGCATGCCGAAGAGAAATGCCTATTTTCTTAGTGTCTGAAATGAGCTCAGCGAGTTCAGTAGTCAATTCGATCAACTCGGGCCTGGCACCCGAATCATTCTCATCAGACGGTCCTCGTGATCCTTAGGTCGCAGCGTCACACGAGCGTCGTAGAGGGATACGACTTCACTGTACCTGTACTTCTCGAGCGTGCTGCCGCGGGTGTTCTTCGGCGGTGGCGGTGAATCATTAGCCGCCACGCTTGGCGGCTTTGCCGTGGCTTAACTAATGAGAACGGTGGGAGCTGTCGTGTTTGGTCACTCGCCATTGGTGCTGCGAGACAACACGCTTGCGCTACCTCTTCGGCTCCTCTTCCTCCAGAGCGACACAGTCCCGCGGCTCATAAGATTCGCCCTTGTCGAGCGATTGCACGACGGATTCGATCCGCTTCATGTTTGCAAAGGTATCCACGATGACGAGATCGTTGCTACAAACGGAGGCAGCTAGATGAGCTTGGACGGGCAGCATAGGGCGCAGCAGCGGCACGAGCATTGCGGCCGGCATGGTCTTCACCGGTATCACTTTCGTCACGTATTCCGCATCGAGGCGTTTATCGTTTCCGCGTAGCAGCGGTAATGCGAGTTGCCGCACGCTCGCATCTGGGACGATCCGCACGAACCGTTCTTCTTCGACAGCAGTGAAGCCGTGCACATGCAAGACCGAGAGCAGATCGCCGTAGCTCAAAGACTCGGAGCCCTTCTGGACGATCATCACATTGGCACGCACCCGCGGATCGACGATGAACCTCTTCCCGGTTCTCTTTGCAACATCGACGATCAAGACCTCTATCGGCACTTCTTCCCTCGAACCGGATGACTGCGCAAACGATGTCGACAACGGCAGCAAGATCCACACAGATGCGATCAGGCTTTGAACGGCAGCCTTCATAAGCGTCTCCTTTGTTGGTTCTAGATTCATCGAGCTCAGTCTTCGAATTGCTCCGGCTGTTGCATGCGCACGGGGTGCTGGGACTCATCCAACGGAACCAGCGCCGTCCCGACGAAATACCCTCGTGGGCTGATCGTACGAGCGCTCAGCAAGTCGTCCAAGAATGACGAGAGACCTCGCGCGTACTTGAGGCGCTGCTCGCTCGAGTAGACGTAGAGCGGCGTCGAGCCGGAGTAGGCGCCTGAACCGATGGTCACGCGCGTCGCTGTTTCGCCCGTCAATAAGCTACTGCTCAGCTCCTCTCGGCACTCATGGAACAAGGCGAAACTCAGCACCGCAATTGCATTTGGATCGGCCCACAGCTGTTGTGTGATGAACACGTGGCTTTCGGCAATCGGCACGTACACTGAGTCATCGCGGATCTCATGACAGAGGCGGCGATGACGCTCCGGGTCAACAGTCTTGAGAGCGTTGATCGTTGGAAACGTATTGCAGCCTTGTTCCATTACGACCTCCCCCAACGCGCGCGCGAGCGATGAATCCGGCGCCGGTCCGAAGACGGTAATACTGCGCTGCTCATATCCGGGGTGGACTTGATGCCAGCTGAGATTCGGATTTGGGATGAAGCGCTCCGGATTCGCTCTATCGGGAATTTGCTTGGCAATTGCCAGATAGAGGTGCTGCGGTGTGAGTCGCGGGATGCTTGCGGTTGGAGCTGCGGCAATGACAACGGCCGCGTAGGCAATCTTCGCTTCGAGGATTGCGTTATCACGCATCTGCTTGCAGCGGCTCAATTCCTCCCGCGTCATTCGGCGCGTGGTTACGATCACATCAGGTGTGTCATCTCCGAATCTCTCGCAGAGACGCCGAAATGCTTCATCGTCATACTCGATGTCCATCTGCAACGCTGGAAGACCTTTTGGCTGCGCCGTGTGCGCAAGTTGGAGCGCCGTCGCGGACCCCATGACGTGTAGGGGCCTTGGAAACACACTATTTCGCGAGCTGCCGACGATCTCCGCTCTAGACCCTGAGCCGTTGATAGGTGCGCCCTCCTGGATGTCTACGCCGTTGGAGGCTGGCTGCGTCGGAGGTTGGGTTGTTATCGAAGCGTCGGCGATGCGTGCAGCCCCGTGAGAGTCGAGCGACCGAGCAAACGGAGATCCGGTCGCGTGAACGGGTGAATCTGCTGCCGATTGTCTCGTTGTTCCTGATGCTTGTATCGTCGAATCTTTCGCCTGGCCCATGGAGGCCCGCATCTCGCGTAGTCCCATCCCTTCCACAACCCACAACGTCGCGGCCAACGCCGAGCCGCCGACGAGGAAGCTTAGAATGAGAGCTCGCACGATCGAGCGTCGACGTTCGGACTGCGAGGCTTGCAATTTGAGTCTCAGCTTTAGCCGCGCAGCGAAAGCCTGCGAAGGCTCTTTGCGGAGGCGATAGAGAAAATCATCGTTCATTGCGAACCTCCGGCTACCACTGACTGCGTAGCGCTTGCACGGAGCGGTGCAGGATCGTGCCGACGTTCGACTCGCTGAGGCCGGTCAATCGCGCAATCTCGCGGTTGTTCAGGCCAGCGCCATACTTCAACGCGATGAGCTCGCGATCGCGTTCGGGCAAGTCTTTCGTCAGGTGTGCGAGCCGTGCCAGATCCGACGCGCGTTGCGCTTCGCTCTCAGGAGTGACCTCCGCGACGACCTCGCCCGCCGCATCGAGCGACACATGTCTGCGCCGCTGACGCAGGTGATCGATTGCGAGGTTTTGAGCGATCGAAAACAACCAGGTGGAGAAGGCCGCGAGATCGCGTCTATAACTCTCCCGCGCGCGCCACGCTTTCTCGAACGTAGCAGAGGTGAGCTCTTCGACTTCGAGCTCGGTAGAGAGGCGAAAGCGAAAATAGTTGTAGATGCGCGGCAACTGCTCCATGTACACGGCATCCCAGTCCACTTGCGTGGCTGAAAGCCGCTGTAGCGTTGGATCGGCACTCGCCTGCGGGGAGCTCATGAACCTATATACGTTAGCGGCGTGCGAGTATCACACCACTCTCGCGGTGCTTTGAGCGCAGAAGTCCCGGACGGATCTCTCCTCAGGCGCTCTTTGCTTTCTTGCGAGTGCCGCTGGGACGTTTGGCCGCTTGGGCCGACATGTTTAGTGTCACCGCGGCCCGAATGAGTGCTTTCAATGCCTTCTCATTGATCTTCTCGCCCTCATGAATATCGATGGCACGCCGAGTGTTGCCTTCGAGGCTGGAGTTGAAGAGCCGTGAAGGGTCGTCCAGCGAGGCGCCCTTCGCGAAGGTCATCTTCACGACATTCTTATATGTCTCGCCGGTGCAGATGATTCCGGCGTGCGACCAGACTGGAACTCCTCGCCACTTCCACTCTTCCACGACTTCGGGATCGGCCTGCTTGATCAGAGCTCGGACGCGAGCAAGCGTCTCGCCTCGCCAGTCACTCAGCTCCCTGATTCTCGCATCGATCAATCGAGAGGGAGAGTCTGCTGCCTTTGCCTTCTTTGCTGCATTCTTTGTTGGGCTCTTTGCTGCACTCTTTGCTGCACTCTTCGTCTTCTTCATGGTCCTTGTCTCCTTCTTTCTAGCGTCGGTGCTCTCGTCACCGGAGCACCAGCATTTCTCACATCTTTTCGCCGGGCAATTCGCTGGCCTGCCTCACCCACGCAACGAATTGGGATTCGTCGAGTTGGTCCTCGCGGATGTCGAGGTAACGCACTTCGTTGTGTTTGGACTCACCCGGAGGAATCGGACGCAGTGATGTGCCGCGGAAGAAAGTCACCTTCACGTAGTTGGTGAAGCAATGAAAGCTGAGGAACCAGCCGTCGCCCTCGATGCCATAGAAGGGCGAGTTCCACTTGACTGCCTTATACACATGCGGAACGGTGCGCACGATGAGCGCATCGAGCCGGCGTCCAATGTCACGTTTCCAATCCGGTATGGCTGCGATGTAAGCCTGCACGGGAGCATCGCCATACCCTTTCGCGATCTGAGGATTACCGCCTGAGAGCAGGACCGACTTCGTGCTTTTGCTCGCACGAGGCTTCGACGCTGTCTTGCGCCGATTGATCCGCTTGGCGGCGCCCCGCTTGGCGGCAGCTTTCTTTGCGACCTTTGCCGATTTCTTCGACGTCTTTGCGGCCATCGTGCTCACTCCAACTGAATCGATGAAGAACTTGCGTGATTACTAAGCGTCACTTCGTTGAGAGAGTATGTAAGCAACGGATAGTTCAAACGATCAGATGAAGACAGTCGCGCAATCGAGCGCCCTCACCGATCCTTCATCCCGATTTCCTTTTTCCATCCCGAATCTCGACGCGCCGATTCAACGCTCTTCCGGCGGGGGTCGAATTATCTGCCACCGGCCGACTTTCGCCCAACCCTTCCGGCACCAGCCGATCCGCCGCGATATCACGAGCAGTGAGCCACGTTACGACGGCTGCGGCCCGGCGGCGAGATAGATCTACGTTGTAGTCCGCGGCACCTTCGGAATCGGTGTGACCGGCCACGATCAATCGAAGCGAGGGATTCGCGATGAGCATCTTCCGAACTTGCTGCAGCGTGCTTTCGGATTCGGCTTTCAAGACGTCTTTGTCTAGATCGAAGTAGATCCCGTACAGATCGACCTTGCCCTCCTCTTCCAATTGCTGCGCTAGTGATTCACTCGTGTTGTCGTTCTTTTCGAGCTCCAGCACCACTTCGATGGTCTGGTCTGCCTCCAAGTCCTCAGCCTTGGAATCTCCGATGTACTCGGGATGCGTTCCCGTCGTGACCACGAGTCCCGCAGGCACGTTGGTAAGCTCGAATTTTCCGTCTGCGCCCGTCTCCACTTTTTGCACGTTGCTTGCGGTGACGAGCACGCCAGCCAATGGCTGCCGCGTTTTCTTATCTTGGGCAATGCCGCGCACACTGCCGACGTATTGCCATTGCTTCGGATTGATCAGCAGTCTTGCGAAATCGATTGAGTAGCCATCCCCGATGTTAGAGTGCGGATCGTCGATGGACACGACCAGCTCGCCGTCTTGCAATAGCTCGTTGTACTCAGACAGAAGCTGTAACGTCACGAGCTTGCCAATCGGACCGGTTTGGCTCAATGCATTGATCGATTCAGCAAGATCCGGCGCTTCGCGCCCGTCCAAGCGGACCTCGAATCGATTGCCGAATACCGCAGCCTGGAAGTCATCGACAAACAACTGCAATGCTGCACCTTTGAGATCCACTCCATCCAAGGAGAACTTGATCGTCAGAGGCGCAGGGGAGTTGTAAGGCCGGCTCGTGTTGCGTGAGTAGCCTTCGTGCCGCGCCTTCTCGTACTCGCGCATTCCGGATATCACCATGATGCGATCGGTGCCTGCGGGATCGTCCGCTTCCGGCCGCCATGGATAGGCATGACGCGGAGTGGATTCTCCGGAGAACGGATCGAATCCATTTGGCCAACCGAAGCCTAGATTGTCGATATCACCGACTTGAACGAGAAGATCGGCCTCTGGACCATCGCGCTGGACACGGTACGTCTGCCGCCACTCCTCCGGGAGGTTCACTAGCTCGGGATACTGGCGATAACGAGAGACTTGCGACATCCGACGTTGAACATCGCGAAGACGTTCGCGAGCAGCAGCCCTTCCTCGTTCATCCGTCGTCGCGTGCAGCCCGTCGGCCGCTTGTTTCATTTCCTCGCGAAGCTGGTCCCTTTCGAGGTCCAAACTACGCCAGCGATTCGCCTCCTCGCTTGGTACTTCAGGTTCCGCCGGCGATTCGAGCTCCGCGGGCTGCGTTGCTTCCGGTGCAACTTGTGATAATTGCTCGTCCCTCGTTGAAGCATCCGGAGCTTGCGATTGCGAATCCTGCTTTCCGCAACCTGTTACTGCGAGCAACGATAACGCGACTGCGATGATGAGACTTGGACGATGAGGCACGAGGGCTCCTGTAGGGAAGCGGATAGCGGATGGCGGAGAGCGGATGGGGACTGGGGGACGGGGACTAGGGAATGAGGGAATGGGGGAATGAGGGAATGAGGGAATGAGGAGTGGGCGATGGAAGTGAACAATCCTCTGCTCCGACGATCCCTGATCCCCTATCCCCTATCCCCTTCTCTCCTACCCAATCCACCCTGATTTCTTCGAATGCACGGCGAACCACAGTAGAGCGGCGCCGATGGCGAAGATGACGATTGGGAACGGCAATGCAGCGGCGGCACCTAGCAATCGAATCGCATCGAGCCCGAAGAACGTATATCCAAATTGCACGATGATCGCGCCAATAGAAATCCAGAATGCGGGAATCGCCCATGCTTTACGCACGAGCAACCCGATAGCACCGATGAGACCGCTGAAGATAGCGATCGCATAGACGATGAATAGCCATTGTGGGCGAGCGATGTAGAGCTGTCGCTGCGCCTCCGCCATCTGGGCCAACGCCGACTCATCCATCATGAAATCCGCAACCCAGGCGATGACGCCGATGATCATCCAAACAAGAGCGAGTCCAGACACCACCCAATACCAGGTCGGTGCCTTGATGATTGATGCACTCATTGCTCCCCCCTCGAGTTGTTGGAGTTCTCGGTAGCGCCGCGATTGTCCGCCGGAGGATAGAAAATCTCAACATAGAGTGATGAGGTGATTAGGTGACATCGACAGATAAGGAGGCGCCTCCTGGTTCCTTCCCCCGTTTACCCTCGTCATCCTTGCGAAGGCGAGGATCCATCTTCTTCGGATGTTTCGGATGGGCCCTCGCCTCCGCAAGGGCGACGAGAAGTCGAGCAGGAGGACATCAGACATTGTCCCGGACAGCAGCAATGCCATAAACGGGGATGGGCGAAAAGCGCGTTCCTTCTATCTATGTGACTTCATCACCTCATCACTTCATCCCCCTTCCCATCGGAACTTTGAAAATCGGAGCACGTTGCTCTCATTCAGCGGGTCGCAGATAGACATATTGATCTCTACTTCAGGGAGAGGCTTCGCTCGATGCATGTTTCAGCGCCGTTTCGCTTGCTGACGATTTTTGGCCTACTCAGTTGTGCGTTTCCAGTTGGAGCGGCGCAGCCGTATTTGGAAGACTTCGATGATGGGCAGGCGCAAGAATGGAAGCTCACAGAGGATTGGCGGGTAGAGGGCAAGCCGGATACCGGAGTGCACTTGAGAGGCACGAGCAAAGCTGCAAGTAGCTATGCGATCTATGAAGCCCACACTTGGACAGATGGCTACGCATACACCGTTCGGTTGAACATCCCAGCCAGTCCGAATCGCACCGGTGCAGTGTTCAACTATCGCGATGAAAAGAACTTCCATGAAGTCGCCCTGGATTCGAAAAGCGGACTGACGCTCACCCGGATTGCAAATGGCGACAGGAGCATCCTCGGAACTGGAACGTACAGCGGACCTCTGCGCGAGAACCGATGGACGGATATGCAAATCGTGCGACTCGGCACGAAGGTCACCATTTGCATCGAAGGTACCGCCGTTCTGCGCGATGTCGAGCTTGCGTCGACTACGCTTGGAGGCGGGATCGGCCTAATGGCGAATGGCCAGGGCCGCTTCGACTATGTCGTCGTGACCCAAGCCGCGCCGCCTCACGGCCCGGATTTTCCGCGCTTGGCGACTGTGCGCATTGGTGCCGGCAAGAAGGGATCGGCGCGGCAGTACGACGATCCCGCAACGCAGGCGGAGCTGGCGAAGGTGCATGTCGCCGTACTCCACTACGATAATTCATGGCAACGAACTCACGACTCCATGAACGACGTCGTGAAGGAACTGAGAGCTCGCAACCCGGACATCAAAGTCGTGCTCTATACGAAAGCGAACGAAATCAATTTCACCAATAGCTCGCACGACAAATCGGAGGCTGAAGTTCGGCAGAAAGTGCACGACATGGACTGGTGGGTTCGCGATGCCAAAGGCAATCCCGTTCGTTCCGAATACAAAGATGAGTTCAAGCTCGTCAACTTGACACGATATGCACCGAAGTCGGATGGACTGACCTGGGCACAATGGTATGCGCAGTGGACCTACGACAAATATCTGCGGCCGAACCCACTGGTCGACGGTTTGTACATGGACAACGTGAGTTGGCAGCCGCATCGCACGGCGATGGATGTGGCGGATTGGAATCGTGACGGCAAACCCGATCCAGGCAACCGAGAAGATGTCCGCAGTTGGTTTCGTCAAGGCTACCGCGATTATCTAGATGAGATCGGCCGGCGCATGCCGCCTGGCAAGTTGAAGTTGGTGAATGCCGCGCGTTGGGGTCAGTCGACACCCGAAGGCAGTGCTCCGCTCGCGGAGTACTACGGCGCGGCGCACGGCGGGGTCATCGAGAGCCTCATCGCGAAAGGCAAGAAACATGCGCCCGAAGAATGGGGCGGCTGGCTTGGGATGATGCGGTACTACCGTAAAGTCATGAGCGTCTTCGCCGATCCGAAGATCGGCATCATGATGCATGGACTGACCTCGGCGAGCGATTATCAAGACATGCGTTATGGACTTTTATCCTGCCTGCTCGATGACGGCTACTACGCACCTCACGTCCAGTCCGAGGGCTACATCAGCACGAGATGGTATGACGAGTTTGGCGTGAAGATGGGCCAAGCAATCACTCCTCCGCCGACATCCGCATGGAAGGACGGCGTGTGGCGGCGCGACTTCGAACATGCGATCGCGCTGGTGAACCCGAAGGGGAATGGCCCTCGCACGATCGATTTGAATGGCACGTTCCGAAAGATCGACGGCACACAGGATCGCGGTGTGAATGACGGTAAGAAAGTGACCAGCGTGACCCTACAAGATCGAGACGGAATCATCTTGTTGAAGCAAGGTGATGAGGTGAAGAAGCAGCCTCGGACTTAACCTTCATCACCGCGCACCGGCCCCCACACCCCAGACTTGCCAGGATCTTTTCATCCGCAGTCGGTTGCCATCT
>JAICPY010000181.1 GCA_025929585.1 Steroidobacter sp. | reverse complement strand
GCGCGACGAGTTCCCTGACGACCGATAAGCCGATGCCTTGACCGCTTACGCGCTCATCGAGCCTTGTGCCGCGAGCCAAGACATGCGTCCTTTGATCTTCCGGCACACCGGGCCCATCGTCTTCCACAATCAACTTAAGTCCATCGCGACGTGTTTGCGCCGCAGTCAAGCGTGCTGCCGTCAATCGAGTGCAGGTGCGCGCCCACTTGAAAGCATTGTCCAGCAAATTCCCTGCGATCTCCGTGAGATCCTCACGATCGCCAAAGAACACACAGCCTTCCTCGACGACCAGCTCGCACTTGAGCCCACGATCGACGTACACCTTCAGCAGCGCTGCGCGCAGTGCTTCGAGATTCTCGCGCACGTCGATCGGCGCGTTGCCTAGTCCGGTACCGCCCGATGCCGCAGCACGCTTCAGTTGGTACTTCACGATGTCGTCCATGCGGCTGACCTGCTCATCGAGTTGCTGCGCGATAGGCAAGGCTCGCGCATCGGCGGTTCCGAGCAGATTGCGCATCACTGCAAGTGGCGTCTTGAAACTATGCGCCAGATTGCCCAGCGTATTTCGGTAGCGGGCCAGTCGCTCTCGTTCGCTACGCAGCAGCGCGTTGAGGTTCGTGGTGATGCCGAGCAACTCGCGCGGGAATGCGGTACCCAACTCAGTGCGGCTACCCATTTCGATTTCGCCGATTTCGCGTTCGGCACGCCGCAACGGTGAAAGCACGCGTCTCAACAGCATCGCCAATGAACCCAAGAGCAAGACGGCGAGGATTCCAAACCAGCCGAACAGCCGGCCCCGAAATCGATTGAGCGATGCATAGTAAGGCTGCAGGTCCTCGGCGACGCTGAACACAAACGCGCGAGTCACGCCGTCTTCGAACTGCCAATCGATCGAGCGGCTGAGCGCCCTGACCGGAGCGCCATCGGCACGGTGCAGTTGCACGTATAGACGTTGCCCGGATCGCAAGTTCGTCTTGAACTCCAAGCCAGTACCCGTCAAGGAGTTCGAGCGCCAACTCGGATAACCGTCGGCTCTGAGAATTTCGCCATACAATCCCGATCCGGGGTTCTTGAAGCGTTCTTCGGTTTTCTCCGGTGAAGGTTGCAGCCCGCCGGCACTGTCCTCCTCCGATGCAGTAATGAGCGCGAGCAATTGGCTCTCCAATCGGTCTCGCATCGTTTGCTCGCTCAAATCGCGAAACACGATGTCGAGCGCGGCGATCGTGATGCCGAAGAACACGATCAGCAACACGCTGACCGACGCAAGCAGCCGAGCGCTAAGAGAGCGAGGGATCACGGAGAGGGTGACGGGTGACGAGTGACAGGTGACGAGAAAGAATAAAGTGACAGGCGATGTGCATCGAGGCCGCAGCTATCTCGCGTTGTGGACGAGACCCTCCGAAATTGCCCGTCACCCGTCACTCGTCACCCGTCACCTTTCCCGCCCCTTCCCGCTCCAGACAAAAGCGATACCCGCGCCCGCGCAGCGTTTCAATCGGTTTGATGCTGTCGTCCGGATCGAGCTTGCGGCGTAGGCGGCCGATGAATACTTCGATCGTGTTGCTGTCGCGGTCGAAGTCTTGAGCGTACAGGCGCTCGGTCAGCTCTGTTTTGGATATGACCTCGCCTGCACGATGCATCAGATATTCAAGAATGCGATATTCGAAGCTCGTGAGTTCGATCTTCTGGTCGTTGACCGTAACTTCCTGCGTGCGTGGATCCAATGCCACCGGCCCGCAGCGTAGTACGGGTTGCGCCCAGCCTCCTGAACGTCGCAGCAGAGCTTGAACCCGTGCGAGCAGTTCCTCGAAATGGAACGGCTTCGCAAGATAGTCATCGGCGCCCGCTTGCAAACCTTCGACCTTGTCTTGCCAGCGATCGCGCGCAGTCAGAATTAAAATCGGATAAGACTTACCTTCAGCTCGCAGCGTCTTGATGAGTTCCAAGCCAGGCACTTTCGGCAGACCCAGATCGACGATCGCAAGGTCCAGAGCGTACTCGCGACCACAGTACAGCCCTTCCTCACCATCGGCAGCTGCATCGACATTGAATCCGGTGCCTTTTAGCTGCTCGACGAGCGAATCACGTAAGGCGTTTTCGTCTTCTACGATGAGTACACGCATGATTGGAGATCAGTTGGCGGTTGACAGTTGGCAGTTGACGGTAAGAAGACGTTGTCTCGATCGCAGAGCGCTTATCTGGCCGTCAACCGACAACTGTCAACCGCCAACCGTTAGTTCATCGAGCCGGTTTCCGCATCGACCCGCACCATCCACACCTTGCCTTCTGCACTCAGCAAGCGGATCTGATGCACTCGTCGTCCACCGTTGGTCACCGTTTCGGCCTTGACGGCCTTCGCACCATAGCGATTTTGCGCCATTCGTACGGCATCATCGAGAGAGATCCGGACCTGAGCCGGGCGATGTTCGCGTCGAGCACGGCGATCGATCAGCTCTTGCGCGCTCGTCACGCTCGTCACGGTGCTCATCGCGGAGATCGCGGCAAGCAAGAGCAGTAGTGAGCGGGCGGCACGCATGAAAACTTAAGAAACCCCTTAGATGTCTTTCAAGAATATCGGGTCCGCGAGCCCGCTTCTACCAATTACGGACCGGGGCTTAGTGTATCTGACGGCGGGACGTGAGAGCACGCCCGCCGCCTTGTGATCACTCCAAATCACTCAGCCGGTGCTACCGCCACCCGCACTCGGATGCGATCGCCCGGGTCATACGGCAGCTGAGTCGTATAATTCCGGCCGTTGTACTCGTACGTGACGCGATAGGCCTCGATGCGCTCCTCGACCTCGTGCTCGTAACGAACGTCGCAACGCTGCACGACTTCCTCTCGCCCCCCCTGCGGGTAACGCTTCGCCGCGCTGTCATATCCCACGCCGGCACCGATCAAGGCGCCTGCAACCGTTGCCGCGTCTTGCCCACGACCGCTTCCGAACTGATGCCCAATGACACCGCCGATCGCTGCACCCAGTAAGGTTCTTCCACCCACGCGCGGCTCGGAGATGTGAGGCCGGGAATCGACGTAACGTGCCTCATCCCAGCATTCGCGGCGAGGCGTCTCCACCCTGACCTGACGGACCACAGGATCCACATCGACGACACGTGCGTAGTCGTACTCGCTGTGTCCACGATGATGACGCGAGCTCGACCACGAGGGCGGCGCGGCCGAGGCGCTCGCCACTACTCCCAACACACCCGCAACACATACCAGAGCGCGATTGAAACGCATGTTCTTCTCTCCAAAGCCGGCTGGACTGAGCCGACCGTGAAGAAACTCTAGGTTTGCGGGGGTGAATGGAGGCTGAATCCACGCGCTGCGCGTGCAAGTGACGGGTGACGGGTGACGAGAAAGATTCGTAAGGCCGACTTACAGGCTATGTTTCCAGGCAGTAGGCCAGACGAGACATTTCGTTTCTTGCTCGTCACCCGTCACCCCGTCACTTCGTCACCTTGTCACCTCGTCACGTTCCTCCTTCTTCCCCTCCTCCCACAACACATCCATTTCCTCCAACGTCGCTTCCTCTGGTGTCCGGCCTTGCTCTTTCAATCGGCGCTCGACGTAGCGGAAACGGCGCTCGAACTTTGTGTTCGCGTTGCGCAGGGAGTTTTCGGGATCGATCTTCATGTAGCGGCAAACATTCACCAGGCTGAACAGCAAATCGCCGATCTCATCTGAGATCGCGGCAAGGTTCGGTTGGCCGCTCAGCTCGGCGCGCAGCTCCGCGATTTCCTCGGCGACTTTGTCCAATGCGCCATGCGTGTCCGGCCACTCGAAACCCACTTCGGCTGCGCGCTTTCCGAGTTTGTTTGCGCGCGTCAACGCGGGAAGGCCCAACGGTACGTCAGCAAGCACGCTATCCGTCGTTGCCGATCGCTCGCGGCGCTTTTGTTCGTCCCATGCAATCGTTTGGGCTTCGGCGCTGTCGATGCGAGCATCGCCAAAAACATGCGGATGGCGCCGTTCCATCTTCTCGCAGATGGCATTCACGACATCATCGAATCCAAACGCGCCGGCTTCACGCGCCATTTGCGAATGAAAGACGACTTGGAATAGCAAATCACCCAATTCGTCACGCAAATCAGCCATGTCGTTGCGCTCGATCGCATCCGCCACTTCGTACGCTTCTTCGATCGTGTACGGAGCGATGGACTGAAAGTTCTGCTTCACATCCCAGGGACATCCCCCCTTGGGGTCACGAAGGCGGGACATGATGGCGAGTAAGCGGTCGATGGGCATGATGGCGGATGGTTGGCAGTTGGCAGTCGGTGACGAGGTGACGGGTGACGGGTGACGGGTGACGGGTGACGGGCAAAAGTGTGAGGGATTCTCTTCGGCCGTCAACTGCCAACCGTTAACCGTCAACCGCGCACAGCACCCTATACATCTCCATCAACATCGCCGCGGTAGCACCCCAAATGTTATAGGGGCCAAAAGGGATTTCGTACACGCGCAAGGTGGTCGTGCCGATCAAACGTTCGCCGGCGCGATGATTGGAAGGATCCAATATATGTGCAAGAGGTACTTCGAAAGTCGAATCGACTTCGCTCGGATCGAGCGTGAGCGCGCAACTCGGCGAGACGAAAGCGACGACGGGCGTGACCCAAAAACCACTGACCACCAATTGCGGGTTCAAGAAGCCGATCGGTGCGACTTGCTCGCGAGCCAAGCCGATCTCCTCCTCCGCTTCTCGCAATGCTGCCTCGATCGGGCCCTCATCGGTCGCCTCGATTCGACCTCCTGGAAAACTGATTTGCCCCGCATGATGGCGCAGGTGCGAAGCACGACGTGTCAGCAGCACAGTCAAGCCATCTAGGCGATCGACGATGGGCACGAGTACGGCGGCAGCAACGGGATCGGCAGGCAAGTATTGACGCACAACCGCGTTGACTGCAGAGAGCGCGCTCGCTTGATGAGCGCTTTCGACATCTGCATGCGGCAGCGTCCCTTTTAGACGCTGACGAATCAGCTCCCGCAACTCGGCGGGATTGGCGAGCGGCAGCGCCAATCAGCCTCCGCGGTCAGACTGCCCGGTGTCTTTCGTCAGCGCACGAGGATCCAGCAGTTTGTCTAACTCCTCCGGCGAAATCTTAGTCAGCTCCGCGGCCAGCTCGCGAATCGAGCGTCCTTCCGCGTAAGCCTGCTTGGCGATCTTTGCCCCGGCCTCGTAGCCGATCACGGGATTCAACGCAGTCACCAGAATGGGATTCCGCTCGAGTGCTGCCGCAATTCGTTCGAGGTTCACCGTGAACCCTGCAATCGCAGAATCCGCTAACGCACGTGAGGCGTTCGCAAGCAAATCGATGCTCTGCAGGAGATTGTGCGCGATCACCGGCAGCATCACATTCAATTGAAAGTTGCCGGATTGGCCCGCGATCGCAATCGTCGCATCGTTGCCGATCACTTGCGCGGCCACCATCGCGACCGCCTCGGGCACGACCGGATTGACTTTGCCTGGCATGATGCTGCTACCGGGTTGAAGTGCCGGGAGACTGATCTCACCCAACCCTGCCAACGGACCGCTATTCATCCAGCGAAGATCATTGGCGATCTTCATCATCGACACGGCAAGCGTCCGTAACTGACCCGACAACTCGACCGCAGCATCCTGCGAGGACAAGGACTCGAAATAATTAGCGCTCGGGCGCACGTCGAGACCACTTTTACGGGATAGATATCGCGCTGCTCGGGCCGCAAACTTAGGATGTGCGTTGATTCCGGTACCCACCGCCGTTCCGCCCAATGCAATCGACTGAAGCCGCACACGCGATTCCATGATCCGTGCGGTGCCATTCTCGATCTGAGTACGCCAGCCGCTGAGCTCTTGACCGAAGGTCAGCGGCATCGCATCCATCAGATGTGTGCGGCCGGTCTTGACGATCTCTCCAATCTCGCCAATGCGGCGACTGATCACCGCGCTCAAGTAAGCGAGTGCTGGCAACAAGTGCTGCTCGACCGCAAGCAGCGCGCTCAAGTGAATTGCGCTTGGAATGACGTCATTGGAGCTCTGGCTCATATTGACGTGATCGTTCGGATGCACGGCGACGCCGCCATACTGGCTTGCAACACGCGCGATCACTTCGTTCGCATTCATATTGCTGCTCGTGCCTGATCCGGTTTGGAAAACATCGACCGGAAAATGCGCGTCGTGTTTGCCCTCCGCTACCTCGAGCGAGGCCTTCTGAATGGCTGCGGCGCGCTTTGCATCCAACGCATCGAGCTCCACATTTGCCGTCGCGGCGGCCCATTTGATCAGCCCCAGGGCCCGGATGAAATCTCGCGGCATCCTGAGGCCGCTGATGGGAAAATTATCGATGGCGCGCTGGGTCTGGGCGCCCCACAAGGCGCTCGCGGGGACCTTCAGCTCGCCTAAGCTGTCGCGTTCAATCCTAAAATCCTGAGCTGTCACTGCAAACACCTACCGTGCGCGTAAATTCTGCGAGAACCGAGCGGTTTGATTCTACAATGTGACACCTTTCAGGAGTGGCCGGATTAGCCTTAGTTGCGCCTCGCTTCGCGCAGCATGAGCGATCTGGACCTACCGGCGTTTGCTTGTAAGACAGAGAGTACCTGTGACCACGACCCTCAATGCAATCTCACCTATCGATGGCCGTTACGCGGACAAAGCCGCTGAGCTGCGGCCATTGTTCAGCGAACGCGGTCTGATCCGCCAGCGAGTCAGGGTCGAGGCACTGTGGCTCAAAGCCCTCGCGGCAGAGCCAGGCATTCCGGAGCTGCGCGGCCTGCCTGCCGCGGCTTTCACAGTCCTCGATGCGCTCGCTGCAGAGTTGACGGATGCTGACGCGGTCGAGGTCAAGCGCATCGAGAAAGAAACGAATCACGATGTGAAAGCGGTCGAATATTTCGTAAAAGGCCGCCTGGATGCCGTTCCGGCCTGGCGTTCTCGGCGTGAGTTCGTGCATTTCGCGTGCACCTCCGAGGATATCAACAACCTCAGTTACGCTCTGATGTTGCGCGAGGCGCGAGATCAAGTGCTGCTGCCGCGATTGGATGCATTGATCACGCGGCTTCGCACGCTCGCACACGCCACCGCGGGAATGGCGATGATGTCGCGCACGCACGGTCAGCCTGCGACACCAACCACGTTGGGCAAAGAGATCGCGAATTTCACCTATCGCATTACCGAGCAACGCGGGAAGTTCGCTGCCGTCGCAGTCGCCGGCAAGATCAATGGAGCAGTCGGTAACTTCAACGCCCACCTCTCTGCATATCCGGAAGTCGATTGGCAAAAGCTGGCCGAGCGCTTCGTACAATCGCTCGGCCTGCTTTGGAACCCATACACCACGCAAATCGAACCGCATGATTGGATGGCGGAATACTTCGATGCACTTGCTCGTCTC
>JAICPY010000100.1 GCA_025929585.1 Steroidobacter sp. | reverse complement strand
TTTTGTTAGGACTCGTTGGCGGGGGCTGCCTGATCGCGTTCGCGCGGCGCCAACGCGATGGAGGGCGCCGGGTATTCGGAGTCGGGCTCATCGTGGTGGCTCTCATATATATGGGGTTCGCGCTTCGATCCGATCCTTTGTCCACGTGGCTCCTGATCGAAACGGGCGGAGTCACGCTCTACGGTCTGTTTGCGGTACTTGGAATAAAAGGGTCGCACTGGTGGCTGGCGGCAGGCTGGGCATTGCATCCAGTGTGGGATCTCGCGCTCCACTATTTCGGTACCGGCGCTGCCTTTACGCCGACTGGCTACGCGATCGTATGCGTTAGTTTCGATCTGCTGATCGCCGGCTATGTTGCGTATGCGTTTTCTGGAAAGCCCCTATCGTCGCGGAAGGCGTGAACAGCGGGTCTGGACTCGAGGAAACTATCGCCGCTGCCCCGCGTTCGTAAGCACTGACACCCGAACCGGAGAAGCACATGAGCGTCTGGAGCTTCGTGAAAGATGCGGGCGAGCGAATCGTTGAGAATGCGAAAGCGGCAGCACGATTTGGACCGGCGGACAAGAGTGAGACAGCGAAACCCGCAGCCGAACGCAGCAAAGGAAATGGGAATGGCGGCGATGCCGATCGGAAGAGCGCAGGAGATGCGATCGCCGATTACATCCGGGCGCAGAAGCTCGATGTGGAGAACTTGAAGGTCACCTTCGATGCTCCGAGCTCGACGGTTCACGTCTCCGGCACCGCTAAGGATCAAGCGACCAAAGAAAAGGTCATCCTATGCTGCGGCAACATCACGGGCGTGGAGAAAGTCACCGACGATCTTGCGGTGAGAGAGTCAGCACCCGCCGGGCAATATCACACGGTCGTCAGCGGAGACACGTTGTCCGCCATCGCCAAGAAATACTACGGCGATGCAAGCAAGTATCCGGAGATTTTCGAAGCGAACAAACCGATGTTAAAACATCCTGACAAGATCTATCCGGGACAATCGCTGCGGATTCCGCCGCGCGGATGACCTCTGAAAAAGCCTTTACGTGGAACTTTTACAAGTCTCCATGACTTCACTTCCAGCAAGGAGGAACCCGTCAAAGGATTGAGCGATTGGCCATACCCGAACCCCTGCTTGTGAGATGACGCGCGCTCCAAGAATCCTCATCGTCGAAGACCAATACGTCGCCGCTATAGATTGCCAAGGGGAGCTGGCACGAGCGGGGATGGAGACGGTAGGCATTGCCAGCACCGCTGCCGAAGCCTACCTCCTGGCGGCGCGCGAAAAGCCGGATCTCATTCTGATGGACATTCGCCTGGCGAGTCGAGCCGACGGCATCGAAACAGCGCGCGAAATCTACGAGCACTTTGGAATTCGTTCCGTGTTCGTCACGGCACAGGAGAGTCCGGAAACGCGCGCGCTGGCCCAATCCGCGCATCCCCTGGGGTGGATCGCGAAACCCTATCGACCCAGCGATTTGCTTCGCGGGGTCAAAGCGGCTCTAGATCAATTAGCTCCGCTCTCTTCATAGCAGCGCGTCGCAACAGCGGGGCTAGCCTCCCTCAACTTTCCGATAGTGTGGTGGCTCGATACAGTGCTGGAAAATGCGTTTTCAGCTTTGCTATCTTGGGAAGATCATTGACGACGATGTAACGTGAATTTGGATTACGTGCTGCATAGTCCTGATGCTCGTTGCCAGCCAAGTCGAACTGAACCAAAGGCGCGACTTCGGTGACGATCTTGTTGGGGAAGATTTTCGCATCCGTGAGCTTCGCGATGTACGCCTGGGCTGCGCGCTGCTCTTCGGGATTGGCGATGAATATCGCGGAACGATACTGGGGGCCGACATCCGGGCCTTGGCGATTCAACTGCGTTGGATCGTGCACCACTGAGAAGAAGATCTTCAGAAGCTGGGCGTAGGATACTTTCGCTGGATCGTAAGTGATCCTGACCGCTTCCACTCCGCTCGCGAAGCCGGACACGACGTCCTGCACTCCTTTCACGTGCTCGTACACCGCTTCGACGCCCCAGAAGCAACCCCCTCCAAGCACGATGGTTGCGGGCTGTGCTTTTGCAGTTATCTCGACCGCGGGATCCGGAAACGCTTCCCCATCCGCTTGACCACGCGTGCAAGCAGTGGACGTCACGAGCAGTGCCACACAAAATCCAATCGCAGAAACTTTCCCGCTCAACCCACTCATTGATCTCTCCGAAAGCCGCTTAGCTGAGCGGCATGTTGGCAGTTGACCGTTGACGGTTGGCAGCAAGAGCCGTCTTCGCCTGACCGTCAACCGTCAACCCCTTTTGATGCACCATGTTACGTGTTGTGCGTCTACTTGCTAGATTCGTGCGCAGCATCAGTTGCGCAGTGCAGCGCGCTGGCTCCGCGATTGACGCACGACTTTGCTCTTTAGGTACTCTCGGCAGATACTCGGGCATGGGAAAGTTACACCGAGCTATGTCGTGAGTTCTTCTCGTCGTCTATCGCGACGTCAAGTCATCGGCATGTCCGTGGCCGCGGGAGGCCTTGTCCTCTCGCCGCCTGTGTCGCTCGCGCAAGCGCTGACGCGCACGCCCCCACAAGTGATGGGTCCGTTCTATCCCGACACGAAGCCGCTCGATCAGGACGCGGATCTAACAGTGATCGAAGGTCGAACGGCTCGAGCAGCGGGACAGGTCTTGCACATCATGGGACGATTGCTGGATCGAAATGCCCGTCCGATAGTCGATGCTCACATCGAGATTTGGCAAGCGAACACACACGGACGTTATTCGCATCCTCGTGATCGCAATCCGGCGCCGCTCGATCCCAACTTCCAAGGCTACACGTCGCTGACGACGGATTCGGAAGGCCGGTACCGTTTCAAAACGATCAAGCCGGGCGCCTATCCGCAAAGCGCCGAGATCATGCGACCACCGCACATTCATTTCGAGATCGCGTCGAAGCGCGACCATTTAGTGACTCAGATGTACTTTCCGGACGAGCCCCTAAACGAGAATGACATCTTCTTGCGCCGTGCCGGCGCGGATGCGAAGCGTTTGATCGTATCCCTACAAGCTCCCACGCCAGAGATGGAGCCCGATTCCAAACTGGGCGTTTGGGATATTGTTTTGGGCTGACGCCGGCGAGAGAAGTGATGAGGTAAGAGGAGACGTCATCACCTCATCACCTTATCACCTCATCACTTCCCCTTCACATACCCCAACGAAACCAAGAAGGCATCCACCTTCTCGAGTGCGGCCGCTTCCACCTTTGGATTCGGCTGCGGCTTTTTGTCATCGGGCGTTCCTTTCGGCGTGAAGAGATGGCCCATGTACATATATGTGTTCAGCTCACAGCGATTACCCACTTGAACCATCTTGTCGCAGAAAGCCTTTGCGCTTGCATGCGGCGTTACGGTGTCGACGTCACCTTGCAGGATGATCATCGGTGGCAACCCCTTGGTCACGTTCGCGATAGGGGAAATGCTCGCTGCCGTCGCCTTGGTCCCGAGCATCGCCTGAAGCTTCGCGTCGTTCTCGAGGTCAACAGGTGGGGAATAGAGAATCAGCGCATTCGGCGAAGCACTCACCGAAGCACGCTCCGGCGTCGTCGCGGCAGAAAGCGCAAGATGGGCGCCAGTCGATAAGCCGTGCGCAGCAATGCGAGAAGGATCGATACCAAGCGCTTGAGCATTCACGCGCACCCATCGAATCGCATCACGAGCATCCGCCATCGAATCGAGCGGCGTGAGCTTGTCGTTCGCCACGCGATATTGAGCACAGATGCCCACCATGCCCAACTTGGCATAGTGTTTCGCATACGACTCGCCCCATTCGGGTTGCCCTTCTTTCCAGCCGAGGCCGTGAAAGATGACCACGGCGGGTCGCAATTCGCGAGGCCTCCAGCCTTCCGGCCGGTAGACCACGGCGCGAAGTGAAACACCGCTGCGCTTGGCAAAGAATTGAGTGATCGGTTGCGTGATATCCGCTTTCGCAGGCGCTGCAATACTCGGCATGGAGGCAAGCAGCAAAGCTGCGACGCTGCCTATGAACCACTGAATCTTCATAATTTCTCTCGCATGTGGATTCTGGGCTTATCGGGCTCTCGCCATCTGACAGAACACCAGTACTAGGAGCGTAAGACTGCATAAAAACTAAGCTGTTGACTGAGCAAAGCTCCACAGTACCCGTAATCGACCTGTGGACTACGTCACAGAACGATGTAGTCCGTGGAACTGGCTAAGTGAAACGGGGTCGGCTGCGGACGTGTGGAGGTGAAGACGGGTCGAAGTGTGGAGGTGCGGGCTGCGCAGATGTGAAGGGTCGTCGCGTTTTTGGCAGTGCTTTAGTCCCTCACCCGCCGCTGCGCTCGCGACCTCTCCCACAACGGGAGAGGTGATGTCGTCAGAGCAGAAGATCAATCGAGCAAAAACGCTCTTGTTCATTCTGTTCCCTCTCCCTCTAGGGAGAGGGTGAGGGTATCTTGTCGCCTCTCCTTCCAGGGAAAGGGTGAGGGTGAGGGTGTCTTACGGTGGTGAAGGTCTCTCGTTATCCACCATTCCGGGCCGACCGGGGTAACGTGCGAAGAGTTGCGTCACCACGTTGGCGATCGCTTCGCGAGGCTGCTCCATGTCCGACTCACGAATTCTTCCTTCCGCGACGCCTTCCCAGATCAGTTGCTTTTCTTTGGCATCCACGATGTCGACGTTCGCGGTTCCAATCTTATAGGTCACCGTCTCGACGTCGTTCGAATACATCGGCCAGGCGCTATACAAACCATAGCGATATCCATAGTACCCATAGCCTGCTGACGTGCGAGGTGATGATCTCACTTGCGTGCGCTCGCGGACGTTCGCGTAGAAGTTCACCAGCAGATCCGGATTCTCATCGACGTACTGATACCCACGCGCTTCCATTTGTTGACGAACGGCTGACTTGAAGTAGTCCGTCACTAACGTGGAGTAACCGCCTCGGTCTGTGCCAGTCTGCTCAGGGAATCCAAAGGTTACATAGCGCGAGTAATCGACATCCGGTGCCGCGTTGATTCGGATCTCCGGCCCTCTTTGAGTGGCACACCCGCAGAGGAACGCCGCGAACAGCACGATGAGTGAAGTTGGACGACCTACAGATGAGTGAGTGGATTGCATAAGGACCTCTGCTAGTGCGAGCTCGATGGCTTCTTGTTCCCTTTCTTCAGGCGAACGAAATCGCGGCGCGTGTTGTTGCCTTCGGCACCGGGCGCACCGCTGCTCGGAGACTTACGTTTCGGCTTCTCGGCGAGGGCGCCCTTCGGTCCTGCTTTTCCCGGGTTGAGGCCCGTAGGTTGTCGCGGCATTGAAAACTCCTGCTGTTGCCACCGCAACGAATACCCTCGCATGCGTGTTCCGAACAGCCACATGGCGTCAGACGTGCGTTGGAACTCTGATTCAACTACATGGGAGATTGCGGCGGCGGAAGGCCACGCACTGACGCCGCGATCTCCTCCAGCGGTATCTTCGGGGTGCGATCCTCGTAGAGCAATCCGTTTGCTTCTTGGAATGTGTCCGCGAATTGCGTGTAACAGAAACCGCTGAACATTGCCGTCGTGCCGGCGACTTCGAGCAACGCGGTGACGAGCTTCCCGAACTCATCTAGTGTGCCAACCGATTGATAGCCCCAATCCACACCTTCGCGGAATCGTTTCGGATCTCGATAAGCGATGCCGCCGAACTCGGTGAGGCAAATCGGCTGACCGCGGTGCGGATAGCCATCGAGTGTGAGGATTCTTCCCCCTGTCCAGCGCCGATCGACCACTTCTTGCGGCTTCACTTCCGGTCCGTAGCGCACGCGTAAATGTTTTGGGTCGCCGTCGTAATCATGCATGCCAATGACATCCGTCGCGGAGCTTTCCCAGCCGTCATTGCCGATTACCAATCGAGTCGGATCCAGCGTTTTCGTCAGGTGATACAAGGCAGCGACTGCATCGCGCGCTGCGGGTACAGTCGTTAGATCGGGGACTCCCCACGACTCGTTGAATGGAACCCACATCACGATGCAGGGGTGACTCGAATCGCGCTCGATCGCTTCCATCCATTCTCTGACCATTCGCGCGATCGCCTTGCGAGTGAAGCGATACGCACTCGGCATCTCCTCCCACACCAGCAGGCCAAGTTTGTCTGCCCAATATAGATAGCGGGGATCTTCGATCTTCTGGTGCTTTCGAACGCCGTTGAAACCCATTGCCTTGGCAAGCTCGACTTCCTTCTTCAATGCCTGATCCGAAGGCGCTGTCATCAATGTGTCCGGCCAATAGCCCTGATCGAGCACCATGCGCATCGTAATCGGACGGCCGTTCAACATGAGACGCTCGCGCTGCGTGCCAATCGAACGTAGGGCGGTGTAGGACCTGATCGAATCGATCGGCTCGTTGCCGCGCAGAAGCTGAACCTCCGCATCGATGAGTGTGGGCCGCTCCGGCGACCACAGCAGCTCGTTGCGATAGTCATCGATACCCGGATCGGACAAGCCGATGCGACGATTCACCTCGTGGCTGACCACTTGATAGCTATCGTGTGCGAGGATTTGATCGCCGGCGCGCAACATGACCGAAAGCCGCAGATCGTTGCGCTCCGTGCCCGCGATGAACGAGTGCATCGCAATTTCCCAACGCTCGATGTTCGGCGTCCACTGGATACTGCTGATGTAGGCATCCGGGACGCGTTCGACCCACACCGTTTGCCAAATACCCGTCGTTCGCGGATACCAGATGCTGTGCGGCTCGAGTCGCCAATCTTGCTTTCCGCGAGGCTTCTCCAGATCGTGCGGATCGTCTTCGACCTTTACCGTAACTGTCTGCCGCCCGCTTGGATCGAGCGCGCGAGTGATGTCGGCATTAAAAGGCGTATGACCGCCCTCGTGCTCGGCCACCGGCGTGCCGTTCACCCATACGCGAGCGTGATAGTCAACGGCACCGAAATGCAAGATGACGCGTTCACGCCGCTGCGTCGCCGCCTCGACGCGGAACTCGAATTCTCTTTCGTACCAGCACCATCGATGAAAGCCGGTGTCGTGGATTCCGCTGCGCTTGGATTCCGGAGCGAACGGTACCTCGATCGTCAGCGGCCAATGCTTAACGTCCTGTGGCGTTCGATATCGATATTCATCATCGAAGGTAAAACGCCACGGCCCATTGAGGTTTAACCACTCCGATCTTCGAAGCTGAGGCCGGGGATAGGGACTATTCGGCATGATGACTTGCGCCTCCCTTGCATGGTGCGGTTCTCGAGCAGCGCCGACATTAGTAGTGCAAGAACCGCCCTGGTGTCACGTCAGCGCCTTCCGACACTAGATAAAACGCCTTCAGAGTACGCAGCGCTGCTGCACTTCGTTCCACGCGCGTGAAACTGAATTGTACTTTGCAGCGTTAGGGTGCACGGCGATCGATCCGGCCCAACTCCGTTGACCTGGCGCGGAAGCGCATCGCAGTCACGGAATATATTTTTAGGAGTTTCCAATGGGTGAGTCGGTCCGTATGAAGTCCCTGCTAGTGTTTTCTCATTTGCGCTGGAACTTCGTTTTCCAGCGGCCTCAGCATCTCCTCACCCGTTTCGCTCAGCGCTATCCAATCTATTTCTTCGAAGAGCCAGTGCCCGATTGCGAACGCAATCACCTAGAGATCACTGAAGCCGCACCGAACGTCTATGTTTGCCGGCCGCATTCCACGAGCAGTAGCCCTGGATTTCACGACGATCAAATTCCGACACTGCAGGAGATGGTCCTCGATCTCGTCCAGACGCGGCACATCGGGAACTACGGAGTTTGGTTCTATTCGCCGATGGCTTTGCCGCTGATGCGCGATCTTTCTCCGGCAGTCATCGTGTACGACTGCATGGACGAGCTCTCGGCGTTCCGCAATGCGCCACGCCAACTGCTTCAGCGCGAAAGTGCGCTTCTCAAAGTTGCCGATGTCGTGTTCACCGGTGGCCCGAGCCTATTTCGGGCGAAACGTGATCGGCATCCTTCCGTGCACTGCTTCCCGAGCAGCGTCGACGCAGCTCACTTCAGCCGCGCACGTGAGGGTGGCGTCGAGCATCCGCTACAGCAAGCTCTCACGAAACCGCGGCTGGGTTACTTCGGCGTAATCGATGAGCGTATCGATCTAAGCTTGATTGCAGCGCTCGCCGATGCGACCTCGCATTGGCAAATCTGTATGGTCGGACCGGTTGTGAAGATCGATCCAAGCTCTCTGCCTCGTCGGCCTAACATTCATTATTTCGGGCAACAGGCCTACGAGGACCTGCCGCGCTTCGTCGCCGGCTGGGATGTGTGCTTGCAACCCTTCGCCTTGAACGAAGCGACGCGTTTCATCAGTCCCACGAAAACCCTGGAGTACATGGCAGCGGAACGGCCCATCGTCAGCACACCGATCGCGGATGTGGTCGAACCTTACGGACATATCGTGCACATCGAGAAGAATGCGAAAGGCTTCATCGCTGCTTGCGAGCGAGCACTCAGAGCCAGCGATGCCGAACGCGATGCACGCATCTCTTTGATGAGATCGACGCTTTCTCAAACCTCTTGGGATCAGACCGCCCGGGAGATGGCTGAACTGATCGAGGAAGCCGCGCGCACGCGCGCCGCTCCCCTGCCTATACAGACTCTCAAGCCCTCTTCGATGCAGCCCAAGAACGGCAGCTCGCACCACATCGAGTCCGTCAGCGTCGAGCAGCACGCCGCCGAATACTCGACGATCATCATCGGTGCGGGGCCGACGGGACTCAGCGCCGCCTATCATCTTGGCGAGGACAGTTTACTGCTCGAGCAAAATTCAACCATCGGCGGCTGGTGTCGCTCGATCGTAGACAATGGATTTACCTTCGATTACGCCGGGCACATCATGTTCTCGAATGATCCCTATGTGCACGAGATGTATAAGAAGCTGCTCGCGGACAACGTCCACTGGCAGGACCGCGAAGCGTGGATTTACAGCAAGAATGTCTACACGCGATATCCATTTCAGGGCGCCTTGTACGGATTGCCGCCAGAGGTATTGAAGGAGTGCATCGTCGGTGCGATCGAAGCGCGCTACGGCAAATTGAAAGAACGGCCCGCACTTGCCGCGGCACCGACCGGCAGCTCGGTCTGCGCATGCAAAGCAGAATCGATCACCGATTGTTGCGCAGATGGCGTCGCCGAAAGCACGGTGCCTCTCGTCACGCCAAGCCGGACTTCATATGGCACTAACGCCGAACCCAAGAACTTCGAAGAGTTCATCTATAAGGTGTGGGGCGCAGGGGTCGCCAAGCATTTTGCGATCCCATACAACCGCAAGCTCTGGGCCGTACCGCTGACCGAAATGGAGACATCATGGTTGGGAGGACGCGTGCCCCTGCCGGATCTCGAAGAGATGATCGAAGGAGCATTGCGTCCCGTTGGCAAGCCGGTCGGTCCGAACGCGCGCTTCGGCTATCCGTTGCGCGGCGGCTTTCAAGCATTGATGGACGGCTTTCTGCCCCTATTGAAAGGCGACATTCGCCTGAACGCGCAAGTCGCACGGGTGTTACCGAAAGCGCGCAAGCTCGTGCTGCGCGATGGGACGCACTATCGCTATGAAAAGTTGATCAGCACTGCTCCGCTTCCGAAGCTCGTGCAAATGATCGGGTCGGAGGCTCCGGAGCACGTCGTGGCTGCGGCGAAGAGGCTGCGACATGTCTCGGTTCGGTGCGTGAACATAGGCGTGGCCCGCACCGATGTGACCGATAAACATTGGATCTACTATCCCGAGGACAGCGTGTTTCATCGGATCTTCGTACAGGGCAACGCAAGCCCTTACTGCAATCCGGAAGGCGGGTTCGGACTGACTTGCGAGATTACCTACGGGCCGAGCAAGCCGCTGCCGTGCGAGGGCGAGTCGTTGATCGACCGTTGCATAGCCGACTGCATCAAGGTCGGCATTCTGCGCGAGGACGATGTGATCCTCGCACGCAACCAAGTCGACATGCCCTACGCGTACGTTGTCTACGACCATGCGCGTAAACGCAATGTCGAGATCATTCGCGATTGGCTCTTACAGCACGACATTTTCTTATCAGGACGCTACAGCGAATGGGAGTACTACAACTCCGATCACGCATTTCTCGCCGGCAAGAAAGTGGCCGACGCCGTCCTAGCCTCATTCAATGGCTCCGGTATCGAGCCGCTGGAAGCAATGGAAGGGGCCTAAAAGACGTCATGAGGCCCTTGGAGGTTTGGGGCGGCGTGGAATGCACCGTCAACAGAGTTGGCGATGCATTCCACGATCAGCTTCGCGCGAATGGACACGATCGGCGCATTGCAGACTTGGATCTGTTTGCGGATCTTGGGCTACGAACGCTTCGGTATCCGGTGCTGTGGGAGCTGACCGCGCCCGATTCCCCCGACGTCATTGACTGGCGTTGGGCGGACGAGCGCCTCGCGCGGTTGCGTGAGCTGAAGATCGATCCGATCGTGGGTTTGCTTCATCACGGCAGCGGTCCGCGCTATACCAATCTGACGGACGAACGTTTTCCCGAACTGTTTGCGCAGTACGCGCGGGCGTTCGCCGAGCGATTCCCCTGGGTGGAACGCTATACGCCGATCAACGAGCTTCTCACGACCGCGCGCTTCAGTTGTTTGTACGGACACTGGTACCCCCATCGGCGAGATGATCGCAGTTTCATCCGAGCGCTTTTGAACGAGACTCGAGCGACGGTGCTCGCGATGCGTGCGATCCGCGAAGTGAACCCGGCTGCGCAACTCATCCAGACAGACGACCTCGGCCGTACGACGAGTACTCCACACCTTGCATATCAAGCCGAATTTCAGAACGAACGGCGGTGGCTGGGCTGGGATCTGTTATGTGGCCGTGTCGATGAGCACCATGCGCTGTGGCGATACCTATTGAGGTCGGATGCTTCTCCAGAGGAGTTGGCTTGGTTTCGTCACAATCCTTGTCCCCCGGACATCGTTGGTATCAATCACTATCTAACGAGCGATCGTCATTTAGATGAGAGGTTGAAGCAGCTCACCGAGTGCTGGGGAGGAAATGGGCGTGACGCGTACGCCGACGTCGAGGCCGTGCGCGTGGTGCCACATTCGGTGGCGGGAATAGCTGGCGCGTTGCAAGACGCGTGGGAACGTTATCGCATTCCCATTGCAATCACCGAGGCTCATCTTGGCTGTACTCGCGAGGAGCAACTTCGGTGGCTCGCGAAAATTTGGCAGAGCGCACAGAAGATGCGCAAGTCAGGCGCAGACATTCGCGCCGTCACGATTTGGGCGTTGCTGGGCAGTTTCGACTGGGACAGCCTTGTTACCCGCGAACATGGCCATTACGAGCCGGGCGCGTACGACGTTCGCGGCAACACACCGCGCCCTACGGCATTGGCTCGCCTCGCAAAAGAACTTGCCTTCAGCATGGATCCACATCACGCAACGCTGATCGAATCACCCGGCTGGTGGGAGCGTCCGACGCGTCTGCTCACTGGACCACCGACGCCGCCTACAACCTTCTCGCGCCCAACGTGGGCGTCGCGGCGACGCACCGTACTCATCACGGGTGCACGTGGCACTTTGGGTAGCGCCTTCGATCGAATATGCGACGTGCGCGGACTGGACACGCGTATCTGCACGCGAGCCGAGCTGGATATCTGCGATGCCGAAGCCATCTCGCGCGTGATCGAAGACACACAGCCCTGGATCGTGATCAACACGGCGGGCTACGTGAGAGTGGATGACGCGGAACGCGAATCTGAGCGCTGCTATCGAGAGAACACCGAAGGTGCAGAACTATTGGCGCGCGCTTGTGCGCAACATAGCGTTTCGTTCGTCACATTCTCTTCCGATCTGGTGTTCGATGGGCGCCGGACAGACCCATACCTCGAAAGCCACGAAGCAGCGCCGCTGAACGTATATGGCCTGAGCAAACTCAGAGCTGAGCGCGCGGTGCTGAAACAGCATCCGGACGCACTCGTCATCAGGACGAGTTCCTTCTTCGGCCCGTGGGACGAATTCAACTTCTTGAGTATCGCCCTCAGGCGCTTGCGAGCGGGCGAAGAGTTTGTGGCGATGAACGATCTGGTGGTCTCGCCAACGTATGTGCCTGACCTCGTCAATGCCTCGCTCGATCTCATCATCGATGGCGAACGAGGAATTTGGCATCTCGCGAATCGCGGAAGCCTGACGTGGTACGAGCTCGCTCGACGTGCCGCCAACCTCGCGAAAGTGAGCACTGTGCGGCTCGAGGGGCGGAGCTCGCGCGAGCTCAGCCTAGCGGCACCACGACCGATCTTCACTGCGCTTGGGAGCGAGCGCGGACTAGTAATGCCTGCTTTGGACAACGCACTAGAGCGATATGTCGCGGCCGCGGCTTAGGCAGACGCGCGTGGTACTTCATGCCTCGGATCATCGCGTTGCCGCGTGTTTGTCTGAAAGATCCACCCTATAGAACTGCATCGCGTTCTCGCACATCACCCTTCGAGCGGCCTCTTCTCCCAAACAATCGATCACGCGAGAGAAGTCTTCATCCTGGTACGCACGTGGCGCACGTGTGGAAGGAAGGTCCGTGCCGAACATGAGTGCAGATGGATTCGCTGAGTAGAGCGAACGCAACGCGTTGTCGAGATCGAAATCGATGCGGCCGAAACCGGTCGCCTTCACTCTCACTCCTGCTTCCGCGAGTTTCATCAAAGTGCCGAATTCTGCTTGCGAAAGTCCTAGATGATCGATGCTCACCGCTGGCAAGCGGACGAGCGTTTCGTAAAGCTCAGGCAACTCCCGGGAATCGACGTACAGCTCCGAATGCCAGCCGACCAGCTCGTGCACGCGGCGAGCGAGACGATCCAGATGCCGCACATCTTCCGAGCCGCCGCGTTTCAGATTGAATCGCACTGCACGCACACCAGCAGCGTGCAATGCTTGAATATCATCATCTTTCGTATGGTGAGGAATCTGCGTGACACCGACGAACGTCGGACCCAGATCTTGAAGTGCCTGAACAAGGTAGCCTTGGTCGAAGCCTTGGAAGGAGCCGGAGACAATTGCACCGCCGATGAGGCGATACGATTGCATGCGACGACGATAGTCATCGAATGTGAAGGCGGGCGGAAGATATCCTTGATTTTCGATCAGCGAAAAACGCGGATCGATGATATGCAGGTGCGCATCGAAAAGCGCAAGGTGATCTATATTCAAGTCAGCAATCGGTCGTGTGCGATCTTCTGACTTTACACGCATTCACCTTACGCGTTACACACCGCCGGGCGCACCGGCCCACTACCTACTCTCGTCCAGCCGATTGCCCGACCGATGAGATCCATGTCTGCGGCGCTCAATGACAGTGTTGCAGCGTCGATCCAACCATCCACTTGCGAGGGACTTCGGGCACCGACGATTGCGCCGGTCACACCGGGCCAAGCCAGCGCCCAAGCAATTGCGATCGCGGCAACCGTCGTTTCGTATCTCTCGGCGATCGGGCGCAATGCTTCGGCTAGCTCGAGATTGCGCATGAGCCGCTCGCCGGTGAACTCGGCACCCCGTGAACGCCAGTCGCTGGTGGTCAGAGCGCGCGCACGCTCGACGTTGAAGCGACCGCTCAACAGGCCCGATTGCATCGGGCTGTAGACGATCACGCCCGTTTCATGTGCCGCACACCAAGGCAGCTCGGCTATGGCTGCGTCACGGCGAATCGCAGAGAACGGAGGCTGGAGCGCGTCCACGTGGCCGATCTTCTCGGCTTGCTCCAACTGGGCTGCGACGTGATTCGACATACCGACGGCGGCGACTTTTCCTTCTTTCTTCAAGTCAAGGAGCGTTTGCCAGTATTCCGCGAGCGGTGTGGCGTCTTGCGCGGGCCAATGCATTTGATACAAATCGATGCGATCCACGCCGAGGCGCCGCAAGGACGCGTCCACTTCACGGCGCAGACTCGAGGCCGCACCGATGCGCGATGGGACGGCTGAACGATTGTTCTCATCCCATACCAAGCCGCCTTTGGTGAAGACATAAGGCCGTTCGTTCAAGGGCATCGATTGAAGAGCGCGTCGGATAATTTCCTCGGAGTGGCCTAATCCATAGGCTGCGGCCGTGTCGATCCAGTTGATTCCGAGGTCCACCGCATGGCGAATCGCGGCCACCGATTGCTTGTCGTCCTGCGGCCCCCAGCCGACAGCCCAATCCGGTCCGCCGATCGCCCACCCTCCGAACCCCACGCGCGTAATATGCATGTGGGTGCGACCGAGACGAGTCTTCGGAAGCTCATCGGCGGGCCGAGAGAGCGTCGCGACTGAGGACATGGGGCCAGTCTCCTGTGAACAGGTTGCGGAAAATGGCAGGTGGGCAGCACTCTGTCCAACGCAAGCTTAAGATTCTATTCTTCTCACATATTGATGAATCTTTTCGATTAGGAGTGGTTCGTGGACCTACGACAACTCGAACACTTCGTCGCTGTAGCCGACGAGCAGCATTTCACGCGCGCGGCGCAGAAAGTGCATATCGTCCAATCCGCCCTCTCGACTTCGATCCGCGCGCTGGAAATCGAGCTCGGAGCGCAGCTTTTTGTCCGCAGTACGCGAAGCGTCAAACTGACGCCGGCCGGGAAAGCGCTCTACGAGAAGGCAGTGGCAGTCCTCGCAAGCGTGCGAGACGCGCGAACCGCGGTGGCGGCGGTGCAAGGACTGGAGCGCGGCTCGCTGACCATCGGCGTGGTGCAGAGCATTGGGCCGTTCCTCAATCTTGCGGAATTGCTCGGAACCTTCCAAGCGGAACACCCCGGAATCGAGATGCGGGTGCTGCAAGGAAGCACGACTTCATTGATGGAAGACGTGCGCAATGCACGCCTAGATCTGGCGATCGTGCCATTGTTCGAGCCGTTGCACGACGTTGCGACCATTTTGATCGCGTGCGAGGCTTTAGTGCTCGCGTGCGCTCCGAATCACCCGCTCGCGGGATCGACGGACGTTTCGCTCTCGCGCCTGGCGAACGAACCGTTTGTCGACTTCTTGCTCGATTGGGGCACGCGCCGCATCGTCGATCGCGCGTTCGCGCAGGCCGGCATCGAGCGGCGCACGATGTTCGAGGTCAGCGATCTTCAGACCGCATTCGACTTGGTTGCGCGGGGACTGGGTGTGGCGCTGTTACCCGAGGCCTTGGTTGCCGCACGAGCCACCTCCTCCACCCCCGATGTGGCGATCGCCCATGTGCAGGAAGAAATTTGTTGGGAGCTGGTCATCGCCTATCGCGAACGCGAGCCTGCTGAATCGGCAAAGAATCCCGCCGCTGGCGCCTTCCTCGATCTCGTCAAGCAGGTCACTGAGATGCTGTTCGAAGAGGAGGAAGCGAACGTCGTCCCCCCCATCACTTCGAAAAGCGTTGCGCAATAGAGTCTCTCTCGTGAGCCGCGGCACGTTGAGTCGAACCTCGCGTTTTTCGCGCGACATTATCTCCTCCGTTACGCAGGCGTATGCGAGGGTCCACCTTCCTCTTATGCTGTTTACGAACGGGTCCCCGCCTCCGCGGGGGCGACGAACATGGGAGCACGACTCGGCGCTACTCAAGACGACCTCGCGTCTTCGCACAGCATCACTCAATAGCAGCGCTCTTCTCTCAGTCACCCTTGCGAATGCCAGGGGCCATCTTCCTCTTGTGCTGTTTCCGGAGGGGCCCCCGCCTAC
>JAICPY010000152.1 GCA_025929585.1 Steroidobacter sp. | reverse complement strand
TCGGGCGTGCGGGCGACGCCAGCGTGGAAGCGAGACGGTATGTCTTCAGGTTGCATGTCGGGAATGATGAGATCGCCGCCGCCGTTGGGAATCGTGAGATAGAAGCCGACGATTTGCATGCGGGGACCAACAACCTTTCCCGAATCGATGGCGTCACGGAGCTCGCGATCCTGCCACGCCTCGTAGTTGCCCACATTTCGAATCGATGTGAAGCCCGCGAGCAGCGTGTCACCGGCATGTTTGCTCGACAGGGCATCCTGCTCCTGCGCCGTGCGCTGCAAGTAGATCTTCATATCCGTCATGTCCTCAAAGGTCTCGGTGACATGCGTATGCATGTCGATCAGGCCGGGAAGACACGTGTACTCGCGCAAATCCAGTAGCGGCAGATCGTGCGGAGCGGACCAACCTGCGCTGACGGATGCGATGCGTCCATCGCGAATGACTACGGTCGAGTTACCGGCGCCCTCCGCGGCGAGGCCATCGATCAGCTTGCCGCACTGAATCGCCAACGAGCCTGAGTCCGGCTGATAAGGAGCGGCGGTAACCGTCGGCACTTGAGACACCTCCGGCTTCGGCCCGGGTTCGTGGCTGCAAGCTGCGAGAAGAGTAATCGACAAAATGAGAGACGCAGTTTTCATGCACGCTTCCGAAAATGACCTGATCGGCATTATCGACGAGCGCGAGCGCACTTGTGCGAAACGTTTGCTGCGTGTCCAATGCACGCGTCCACAATGCACGCGTCCAATGCACGCGCCAGTCCAGAGTCCTAAGCGGTCATATGCTTCACTTCGCGATTCCGGCGATTTTTGTTTTGATTTGGTCGACCGGATTCATCGCAGCGAAGTTTGCGATGCCCGACAGCGATCTGCAGTTGTTCCTGCTCGTTCGCCTCTCGATCACGGCCGTGTTGATGATGCTGTTGGCCCGCATCGCTGGCGCGAGTACCTGGCCAGCAGGGCGGCAGTTCGCATATCAGCTCCTGGCCGGCGCGCTGATGCAAGGCGTGTTCCTATGCTTCAGCTACTTTGCGATCACACGGGGCATGGCAGCCGGCGTGATGTCGTTGCTCGGATCGTTGCAGCCGCTGTTCACTGCATTGTTCGTCGTGTTCGCGGGGACCAAGCTTCCGACGCGTGTCTGGATGGGGCTGCTCATCGGATTTACGGGAGTGACGTTTGTGCTCGCGCCTAAGATCTCGAGCAGTGGGACGGATTCGCTTTCGCTGCTCGCGGTAGCCGCAGCGCTATTCAGCGTCCTTGGGATAACCGCGGGAGCCCTGCTGCAAAAGTGGCTCGAACCTGTCGATCTTCGCGCAGCCGCCTCCGTGCAGAATCTCGGCGGCGCGTGCGTTGCGCTGGTGATGATGGTAGTTGTGGGAAGCGGTCATTGGGAGGGTACGCTTGTCTTATGGGCGGCGTTGTCTTGGTCGGTTATCGTCGTTTCAGTGATCGGCATCAGCTTGCTGATGTGGATGCTACGCCATGGTGATGCCACGAAGGTGGCGGCGCTGATGTTGCTCGTCCCGCCGCTTGCGGCCCTACAAGCATTTTTCTTCTTTGGCGAGACACTGTCGATCACTCAGTTCGTCGGTCTTGCTCTTGCCCTGGCCGGTGTGTCTCTGGTTCGATCGGCTCGCGTACTTGGGAATCAACGTGCCTAGGTCACGCGCTATTGCAGCATCTATCGTGTTGCTGGCATCCAGATCCAACCGGCACACTACGGCACGCACAAACCGCCGCAGCAAGAGGCGGGCGTCTATCGTAATCGTCAATCAGGATGCTCTAAATACCATGCGGGACTGCACGACAAAGTCATGAACAGGACGTCCCTCGTGCTATGCGCTGCGCTCGCTGGAAGTGTGGCGGTTGCGATGATGTACGAGCGCGATCTGCAACGCGAGCGTGCACGAGCGGATGCGCTCGCGGCTCGCCTGCTCGAGCTGGAGCCATTGGAAAGGAGTGATGGGATTACCAATGCGGATCGGAAGATTCGGGTCGACGCCAGCCCAAACGCATACGTCAACGTCCCGCAATCAAACAAATCCCCGGTGGAACAATCGACATTGACCGATGCGCAGGAGCAACCGAAACCGGTACAGGAGTACCTAGGCACGTTGCGAACCCGTCAGCAGGTCGAGCGGTTGCAGTCAGCACTCGTAAGTGGCACGCCGCTTCAGGACTATCAAATTCGAGCGTTAATCCCCGCGATCGATAACGCGCGTAGCGGGATAGATCGGCATGGAGCACAGAGCGGCGCCAGAGACCTCGAACCGCCACCACTCGGAGCGGATGCCGAGACGAACGAACGCATCATTCAGGCTGCTGCTGACATCCTGTTCGAGTCGCAGCTCGAGGTGCTGATCCAATTGTTGGATAGCGAAGAAACTCGAGGCGAGGGTGCAGACGGAAGATAGGAAGAAGACTGCGAAGGAACGTCGTAACAGATCTTCGATACCGCAGTTCTGACGAATTTCTGCCCAAATCACCTAGTAAATCACGGCTGAGTCGAGCAGGTGTGGCCACATCATGCCTTCATGCATCGGCTTTGCACTTCCGCGCGTACAGACTACTCACATAGCAAGCAGTAGGTGATACAGCAGATGGCCGCGTGCCGGCCCCATCACGATCGGGGCTGCGGGTGCATGATGGAAATTGATGTTCGGCAACGGATGAATTGCTGTTTTCCTGATCTGCTCAATCGAGGATCTCCTCGATCATGTGCTGCTCAAGTATCGCCCTGCGCATTCATTGGTGCGGGCGATACGCGAAGTCGTGACGATATGCCTGGCGTTGACAAGTTAATAAGTCGCAGTTGACGAGCGGAAAATCGTGGAACAACATCGAGTCATAAAAGAATTCAGCGGTTTCTAAGAACATCATCTTGATCGTCGGCTGATAGACCATACCGGCAGGCCGGCTACGCGCGTCCGGAACGACGGGCTTGATGAACTTGCGTTGGAACAGGCAAGCAAAGGATTATCGCATGCGGGACGCTACGACGGGTTCTGGAGTCACGGCATCTCTGAGTTGGGCGCTCAGGATGAGAAGGGTGGTCGGCGTTTTGCTATTCGGAATAGCATCGACGCTGAGCCTCGCGGCAACGTTCGAACCGGACGGCCAAGGACGAATCTGGAAGGCGCACTATCCTGACGGCTCGAGCGTTACATTCACTTATGACGGCAATGGCAATCGGACGAGTGCTGTTGTCACTCCTGATACGACTCCGCCGACAGATCCTAGCAATTTGGTGGCGAGCGCCGCATCGACAAGCCAGATCAATTTAACCTGGACTGCTTCGACCGATGCGGCACTGGCGGGATACAAGATCGAACGCTGTTCTGGCGCGACATGCACATCGTTCGCCCAGATCGATACTTCTGAAGTGGCAAGCTTCTCGAATACCGGACTAACACAAGCAACGACGTATCGTTACCGTGTGCTTGCGTACGACGCTCGCAACCAAGATTCGGGCTACTCCAACATTGCGGTTGCTCAGACATTTTCGACGGCAGACACAACGCCGCCATCAATTCCCGCTGATTTGAACGGCAGTGCTCCCGCTCACAATCGCGTCAACCTCAGTTGGGACCCCTCAACCGACACAGGAGGCAGCGGAGTAGCAGGCTACCGGATATATCGTGATGGCAGCTTGCTCGGCAGCATCAGCGCAACCGCATATACGGATAACACCGTTTCAGCTAGCGCGACTTATGCCTATCGGGTAGCTGCGTATGACGCCGCAACACCTGCGAACGTCTCAGCTCAATCGAGCCCGGTGAACGTTACGACACCGCAGGCGCCCGACGTGACTCCTCCGTCTGTTCCGACTGGGCTGAGCGCCTTGGCTCCCAACTCGAATCTGGTAACGCTGTCGTGGACGCCTTCGACGGATACGGGCGGATCAGGGTTAGCCGGCTATCGGATCTATCGCAACAACACGCAAATCGGCACGAACACAACCAATTCGTATTCCGATAACCAAGTGTCAGGCAGCACGGCCTATAGCTACAAAGTAGCTGCATACGACAGCGCTACGCCCGCAAACGTATCAGCTCTTTCCGCAGCGAAGAGCATAACGACACCAGACACGCTCAAGCCGTCAACGCCGACAGGACTGGCCGGGTTAGCAGCGAGCCCGACACAGGTGAATCTCTCGTGGAATGCTGCCACGGACACAGGCGGATCAGGGCTTGCAGGTTATCGCATCTATCGAAATGGTTCGCTGCTCGCCACAAGAGGCACGGCAACTACATATTCAGATACGACTGCGACGAATAACACGACCTATTCCTACAAAGTCGCAGCCTACGACAATGCGGGCAACACCTCTTCGCAGTCTTCCGCTTTCGGCGTGACTACGCCGTTGGCGCCGCCAGTAGCACCGACTGGTATCACCGGCCCCATTGAGAACAACAGTGGCAGCTATACGATCCTGTGGAATGCGGCATCCGGCGCCACGCGCTACGAATTGTGGGAGAGCCGTCTTGGATCGCCATACGTCAAGCAACACGACGGCGCGGATACATTCAAGTTCTTCAGCGGCAAGAGCACGGGCGAGTACACGTATAAAGCCAAAGCATGCAATGCCGCCGGCTGTAGCGCGTACTCATCGTCGCATCTCGTGACCGTATGCAGGCCTCATTGCTTGTAGAGCGATTGATCAGGAAGAAAAGCAAAAGAGTTGCTTGGAACATCACCGAAGGCAGTTCGGGTGCACTGGCAGAAGAATTCGGAAGCGTTACGGAGGCGCTCGATAATGAGTAAGCATGATGCAGGACTAACCGCTGTGTGCTCGCCTTGGGTCGCATTGATTCTATGTTTCATTGCGACTTCAAGCTTCGCGGCCGTCGGTCGTACACCCGGCACAGCAAATGTGAGCGCCCAGGGGGCGGCGCAGTACACGATTCCGTTGTGGTTGCCAAAGGGTATCGGTGCACTCACCCCAGAACTTGCCCTTATCTACGATCATCGCGCGGGCAACGGCGTGCTCGGCATGGGTTGGGACATCGGGGGGCTATCTGCTATCTCGCGATGTGCGCGGACGGTTTCCCAAGATGGAATCCGCGGGGCAATCAACGTCTATGACCCGCAGCGGACCGATCGCTTATGTCTCGACGGAAATCGATTACGACTAGTCGGAGGCACCCACAATACGGCCGGAGCCGAGTATCGAACCGAGATCGAAACCTTCTCACGTATTAGGGCAGTGGGCTCCCTAGGTACAGGGCCTGCTTCTTTCACGGTCGAAGGCAAGAATGGCTTGATTTATGAATACGGGAACTCAGCGCAGTCACGCCAAATCCCAACCGGATACACGGAAGCGCGAACATGGGCGCTCTCGAAAATATCCGACCGTGCCGATAACTACATTTCCTTCACTTACACCCTGGAGGAAGGCTCTCTTCGGCCCGATGAGATCGTCTATACAGGCAACCTGCTCGTTGGTGCCGGCAAGTACACGGTCAAGTTCATCTATGAGAATTTTGTCAGGCCCGATCCGGTCGTGGCGTTCGATGGAACCGCGCCTGCGTCGAGTGGTCTGGTTCGGCAATCACGACGTGTCGCCCGCATCGAGATGCGTCACCAGGGTACGACTGTTCGGCAGTACTCTCTGACGTATGAAGCCGGCACCGGCGGACTCAGCCGGCTGAAAACGATCACGGAGTGTGCGTCCAGCCTATCGGATTGCTTGGCACCGACCACACTTACCTGGCACGACGGAGTCGTAGGTTTTCAAGGCAGCACCTTTTCAGGAGCCAGCTATCCTCAATCGTCCGCGATGGATGTCGTCGATCTGAATGCCGACGGTCGCGATGATCTACTGTGGTATGCGAGCACTGCGTGGAGATTTGCCTTGGGGCAGGCGTCTGGTCAGCTCGGCGCTGTAACGAACGGGCCCTCACTCACGCGGCAGTGGTCGATGCCGATTGAGTGGGATGGAGACGGTCGTACTGACGTGTTGTACGCAGCCTCCAATGTTTTCGCGGTACTGAGATCGAACGGCAATGGTTTCGATACATCCATTGCGCTGACTGGCGTTGCCTTCAACAGTTCTGATGACTTCTGGGCCGCAGATCTCGACGGCGACGGTCGTGACGATCTTGTGCGAATCAGCAGGGCGCTACCGCCGAATGGCTCGAAAATGTGGGTGCGAATGCGCCGAGGCGCGGGGTTTAGCGCAGAGGTGCTTGCGCATAACGGACCCTTCAACTGGTACCACGGTGGTTTCCAGAATCCGGGCACGAATGGGCGCAGTCACGTGCGCCGCACGGACTTCGACGGCGATGGGCGAAGTGATCTGCTCGTGCGCGGCTGCACGCAGTACGAGGCCGAGCTTGGAACGTGCATTGGTGAAGATGGTTGGTTTCCTTTCTATTCGAATGTGTCTTACGCGGCGGCTACCGCAAGTCTCGGCGACCTTGTAATGGGACAGGTGTTGCCGAACTCTGCAGCACTCTCGACCAACCGACCAGTCTCCGGAGATTTCAACGCGGACGGCAAGACCGATCTCGTCTATGGCGGCGCCCAGAACTGGTATGTCTTCGAAAGTCACGGTCGAGGACGAGGGATCGTACAAGGCTCAGTAATTACCGGGTCCGTAGCCACGGCGCGTGTGGCCGATTACGAGGGCGATGGCTACAGCGATCTGTTCGCATACAACACTGGGGCGAATCGGCTGGATGTGATGCGTTCCAACGGACAGCAGATGCTCGCGCCGATTTCGGCCGGCCTGACAGGTAACAGCCCGTTGGTCGTCGCAGATTTTGGCGGCGATGGACTCGCGGATTTTTACTCGAGCACGGGTAGCGGTTACGTTGCTTGGAATCACAACATCGGGGCTGCGGGCTCGTATCCTAATCTCCTGAAACGTGCGACCGACGGGTTCGGCGTCATCGCCGATTTCGCATACTTGTCTATGACGAATGGGACGATCTACACGCAAGGGAGTGGTGCGATATATCCCCTGATCGACTATGTGGATGGCCATCCACTCGTAAGTCGTCTCAGGGTCACCGATGGCTCTGGCACCGGAGGCACATACGACCTTTCATACACATATGAGTCCGCGCGCCTAGATGCTTGGGGACGAGGGTTTCTCGGCTTCGCAAAGGTGACGAGCGTCGATGGAAGCGCCGGTTACAACCAGCGCACGGAGAGCACGTACCGTCAGGACTATCCGTATGTCGGTGCGCTGTTGAACCAGGTGCTGAAACAATCTTCCGGTACCATCATCAGCGAGCACACGAATAACTGGTCGAGTCTCACCAATGGGTCAGCAGACACACGGCGCGATTTCCCGTACGTGTCGTCGTCGTCAAGAAAGCTGCGGGAGGCGGGCACTCATTACGCCACTGTCGATACGCGGATCGACGCAATCGATGCATTTGGGACGGTTACGGATAGTACGAGGACCATTCGAGAGATCGCGACGGGTATCAACGCAGGCTCTTCGAAAGCCGAGCGCACGGTTCACTCATCAATTCTGAATGACACCACCTACTGGTGCCTAGGCAGGCCACAGAACACAGAATTTACCAGCAGCCACACGCTGACGGACGGAGCGGCTGTATCGCGCACGATCGGTCGAACATTCGACAACGTGGAGTGTCGTCTTACCCAGCAACAGATCGAGCCCGGAGAACCACTGCAGGTTGTGGTCGGCCTCGAGTACGGCGATGACTTTGGAAATATCACCGCCGTGACCGTGACTGGGGCCGGCATGCCTGCGCGCCGTACGAGCTATGACTGGGGCGATCGAGGCCAGTATCCGGAAGGGATCACGAATGCACTGTCACAGCGAACGACCACCGGCTATCGCTACGATCTGGGTGTTGCGACTTCGATCACCGATCCAAATAACATCAGTGCTTCCTTCCAGCACGATACATTCGGTCGCTTGCAATTGCAGACGAGACCGGATGGGACGAGCACGAATTGGACGTTAGCCGCTTGTTCGTCGTGCTTGGATGCACGTGCGCGCACGCGAGTAACTGAAACTGTCAGGAACACTGCGCTTTCGACACTGCAGGCGAACGAATTTGCGCTCGATCAGTTCGACCGACCAATCTATCGTTTGGAGCAAAAGCTGACCGGTGCATCAGCAGTGGTCGGTTATAGCCACTTCGATGCTCGCGGACGCCTCGAGCGACAGTACGTTCCATACTGGCAAGGATTGACCCACAACGGTTATCAGCGATTTGTTTACGATCAAGTCGATCGAGTGTCCAGCCACTCGTTGTACGCGGGTACGGAAGCATTGGATCGTACGAGCTCCGTTACATATAGCGGTTTGTCCGCGACGATGACCGATCCTCGCACGTGGCCGGCACCGACCACTCATCACGCAACAGCATGGGGCGAGCTAGTCCGTGTCACGGATGCACAAAATGGAAGCACGAACTATTCCTATAATGCCTCTGGTCAGCTCAAAGAAGTTCGCGATGCGCTGAACAATGTCGTTACGACGATCGGCTACAACTCGCGCGGAATGAAGGTATCCCATCAGGAGCGGCAGATGGGTGCCCGGACGTACACGCCGAACGCACTCGGCGAAGTCGTGCAAGAGCTAGATGGGAACGGCAAGATCACTAATTACGGTTACGATCGTCTCGGGCGACTGACATCCATTTCTTTCAAAGAAGGCACCGGCTCGATCGTCAGTAGCTTCATATTTGGAACATCCGCTGCCAATCACAATATCGGGCAGCTCGAATATCAAGAGATCTCGGGTCCCGGCTTGCCTGCCTACCGCGAGACGTACACCTACGACGGCGTAGGACGTCTTACGCAGACACGCTACGCTACGGGAAGCGGCACGTACGACATCAATCTTGGCTATCACTCAGCGACGGGGCTGCTCGATTCCTTCACCTATCCCACGAGTACCTCCAGCTATCGGCTGAAGTTGCAGTACGAGTATCAGCATGCGCAGCTTCTTCGCATCAAGGATTTCAATGCACCGAGCACGGTGTTCTGGCAAGCCAACAGCGTGGATGCAAACGCAGCGGTGCTCGACGAAAGTCTCGGCAACGGACTGCAGACCGTTCGCGGCTTCGATCCGCTGACCGGACTCACTGACTACGTTCAAAGCGGCACTGGCGGCACCACCAACGTTCAAGATCTCCAGTACCAATGGGATCTCGCCGGCAATCTCACCGATCGAGGCGATCTGAATCGCAGTGTGACCGAGCACTTCGAGTATGACGGCCTACATCGGCTCGACTATTCGACGCTCAACGGAGCGACCAACCTCGATCTCGATATCGACTTGCTGGGAAACATTCAGAGCCGGGTGGATTCAGCGAGTGCGACCTATGGAACGGGACACACGATCAGCTGGTACGCGAACAACTTACCCAAACAGATCTCTGCTCCAAGCGCATCCCGCACGTTCTACTACACCCCGAGCGGCGCGCGTTGGCGGCAGAACGCAACAATCGGATCCGCGTCCGAAACCACCGTCTATATCGGCGGAGTGTTGGAGCGGTTCACGAGC
>JAICPY010000104.1 GCA_025929585.1 Steroidobacter sp. | reverse complement strand
CCTGCACTGTGAAGTGGACGCCTCGCTCATTGGCGGGGCGATCGTCAGAGCGGGAGATTTCGTAATCGACGGCTCGCTACGAGCGCGGCTGGAACGCCTCGCCGGTGCGATGACGAATTAGGGTCGACAGTTGACGGTTGACCGTTGGCAGTAAGAGCTCGCGAAGCGCTTCCTGCCGTCAACCGCCAACGGTCAACTGCCAACCGGACTTATTGAGGACTCGGAAATGGCCATCAAGGCATCTGAAATCAGCGATCTGATCAAGTCGCGCATCGAGAAGTTCTCGAGCGCCGCTGAAGAACGCAACATCGGCACGGTCGTCACCGTGACCGACGGTATCGTGCGCGTGCACGGTCTCGCCGACGTCAAGTACGGCGAAATGTTGGAATTTCCGGGCGGCAGCATCGGTCTTGCGCTCAACTTGGAGCAAGACTCCGTCGGCGCCGTAGTGCTCGGTGAGTACAAGCACATCGTCGAAGGCGACACGGTGAAAACGACCGGCCGCATTCTCGAAGTTCCAGTGGGCGAAGGTTTGCTGGGTCGTGTAGTAGACGCCCTCGGTAATCCGATCGACGGTAAGGGACCGGTCACGGCAGTCCGCAAATCTCCGATCGAACGCGTCGCTCCAGGCGTCGTGTTCCGTAAGTCCGTCAGCCAACCGGTGCAAACCGGTTACAAGGCGATCGACTCGATGGTGCCGATCGGCCGCGGCCAACGTGAGCTGATCATCGGCGATCGTCAGACAGGTAAATCCGCGCTGGCGATCGATGCGATCATCAATCAGAAGAACAGCGGCATCAAATGTATCTATGTCGCGATCGGCCAGAAACAAAGCTCGATTGCGAACGTCGTGCGCAAGCTGGAAGAACATGATGCGATGAAGCACACGATCATCGTGGCTGCTTCGGCTTCAGTACCCGCTTCGATGCAGTATCTCGCGCCGTACGCCGGTTGTGCGATGGGCGAGTACTTCATGGACCAAGGCGAAGATGCATTGATCATCTATGACGATCTGACGAAGCAGGCCTGGGCCTATCGCCAGATCTCACTGCTGTTGCGCCGTCCGCCCGGGCGCGAAGCGTATCCGGGTGACGTGTTCTATCTGCATTCGCGCTTGCTGGAGCGTTCCGCTCGCGTGAACGAAGAGTACGTCGAGAAGATGACCAACGGCCGCGTCAAAGGTAAGACCGGCTCGTTGACCGGGTTGCCTATCATCGAGACACAGGCGGGTGACGTCACCGCGTTCGTTCCAACCAACGTGATCTCGATTACCGACGGGCAGATCTTCCTCGAAGGCGATTTGTTCAACGCCGGCATCCGTCCCGCAATGAACGCAGGCGTCTCGGTGTCCCGTGTCGGCGGCGCTGCACAAACCAAGATCATTTCCAAGCTCGGCGGCGGCATTCGTCTGGCGCTCGCGCAGTATCGAGAGCTTGCGGCGTTCTCGCAGTTCGCCTCGGACCTCGACGAAGCGACCCGTCGTCAGCTCGAGCGCGGTCAGCGCGTGACCGAGCTGATGAAACAGAAGCAGTACGCTCCAATGTCGGTAGCGGAAATGGCGCTGTCGATCTATGCCGTCAACAACGGCTTCATGGACAAAGTCGATCGTCCGAAGATCGGTGCATTCGAAGCAGGCTTGCAAGCGTTCGCAAAGACGAACTCCAAAGCCGCGCTCGATGCCATCAACGCAAACCCAGTTCTGTCTCCCGAAAACGAAGCAGCTCTCAAGAAGATCTGCGAAGAGTTCGCGAGCACGGGAACGTACTAAACAGAAGTGATCAGCGGTTGGCGGTTAGCGGTTAGTCAGAATGTTGCGACTTTCCTCTAACCAACCGCTAACCGCTAACCGCTAACCGCTTCAGGATCGAAATGCCCGGCGTAAAAGAAATCCGCATCAAGATCGCGAGCTTCAAGAGCACGCAGAAGATCACGAAGGCGATGGAAATGGTCGCCGCGAGCAAGATGCGCAAGGCGCAGGAGCGCATGCGCGCGACGCGTCCCTATGCCGAGAAGATTCGCCGCGTGATCGGTCACTTGCGACATGCGAATCCGGATTTCAAGCATCCATACCTGGTCGAGCGCGAACCGAAAGCGGTTGGCTTCATCGTCATCAGCACGGATCGCGGGCTTGCGGGCGGTTTGAACGTCAATCTGTTCAAGGCGACGCTCGCGGCGATGCGCGACTGGCAGCAGCAAGGCGCCGAGGTGTCGTTGTGCTTGATCGGCTCGAAGGGCGTTCAGTTCTTCCGCCGCCTCGGCAACGTTCAGACGCTCGCAACCGTCACCCATCTGGGCGATCGTCCGCATGTCTCGGATCTGATCGGCACAGTGAAAGTGATGCTCGACCTGTACAAGGAGGGCAAGCTGGATCGCCTGTTCCTCGTGCACAACGTGTTCGTAAACACGATGAGCCAGAAGCCCGTGGTGCGTCAGTTGTTGCCGGTTATCAGCGAGGATGAAGACAAGCTACAAAAGCTCTGGGACTACATCTACGAGCCTTCTGCAGGCGATCTGCTCGAAGGCATCTTGATGCGTTATATCGAATCCCAGGTTTATCAAGGCGCCGTCGAGAACGTCGCCTGTGAAATGGCGGCTCGCATGGTCGCAATGAAGAGCGCGACCGACAACGCAGGCAAGCTCATCGAAGAGCTGCAATTGATCTACAACAAGGCTCGCCAAGCGGCGATCACCAAAGAGATCAGTGAGATCGTCGGCGGCGCAGCGGCAGTGTAACGGCGATAGAAGCGGTTAGCGGTTGGCGGTTAGCGGTTAGTCAAGCGAGCCGGCAGCCAGGATTTTAGTTTCAATCAAGGGCAAAAGAAGCAGAGAGCACGGGGATCGGTGCGGATTGCGGACTAACCGCTAACCGCTAACCGCTAACCGCTTCCTCCTGCGAGGTACGAGCACTCATGTCTACCGGCAAAATCGTGCAAATCATCGGCGCTGTCATCGACGTCGAGTTTCCGCGTGACCAGATCCCGAAAATCTACGAGGCACTGCAGCTCGAAGACGCAGGCTTGACGCTCGAGGTGCAACAGCAGCTCGGCGACGGCGTCGTGCGAACCATTGCGATGGGCGTATCCGAAGGCTTGCAGCGGGGTCTGAAGGTGAAAGCAACCGGCGCGCCGATTTCCGTGCCCGTCGGCAAGGCAACACTCGGTCGCATCATGGACGTGCTCGGCACGCCGCAAGATGAGAAAGGTCCGGTGCAAGCCAAGGACTTTTGGCCGATCCATCGTCCCGCTCCTTCGTACGACGAACAAGCGGGTGGTCAGGATCTGCTCGTCACCGGTATCAAGGTGATCGACCTGCTGATCCCATTCGCGAAGGGCGGCAAGATCGGCCTGTTCGGTGGCGCGGGCGTCGGTAAGACCGTCAACATGCTCGAGCTGATCAACAACATCGCGAAGCAACACGCAGGTCTTTCTGTGTTCGCTGGCGTCGGCGAGCGTACTCGCGAAGGTAACGACTTCTATCACGAGATGATCGAGTCAGGCGTCATCGACACTGCCGACCTGTCGAACTCGAAAGTCGCAATGGTGTACGGCCAGATGAACGAGCCACCGGGCAATCGTCTGCGCGTGGCGCTCACGGGCCTGACGATGGCTGAGTACTTCCGAGATGAGAAGACCGAGAGCGGCAAAGGTCGTGACGTTCTGCTGTTCATCGACAACATCTATCGCTACACCTTGGCGGGAACCGAAGTATCCGCGCTGCTCGGGCGTATGCCATCGGCGGTGGGCTATCAGCCGACGCTCGCCGAAGAAATGGGCGTGCTTCAAGAGCGCATCACCTCGACGAAGACCGGTTCGATCACATCGATCCAAGCCGTGTACGTGCCTGCGGACGATCTCACCGATCCTTCGCCTGCTACGACCTTCGCGCACTTGGACGCAACCGTCGTGTTGTCTCGTCAAATCGCATCGCTGGGCATCTACCCGGCCGTGGATCCGCTCGACTCGACCAGCCGTCAGCTCGATCCGCTCGTCATCGGCGAGGAGCACTACAACGTCGCACGCGGCGTGCAAGCCGTACTGCAGCGTTACAAGGAGTTGCAAGACATCATCGCGATCTTAGGCATGGACGAGCTGTCGGAAGACGATAAGCGCACCGTTGCTCGCGCTCGCAAAATCCAGCGCTTCCTGTCTCAGCCATTCAACGTCGCAAAAGTGTTCACCGGCCAAGATGGCAAGATCGTTTCACTCAAAGAAACGATCCGCGGCTTCAAAGGCATCCTCGCCGGCGACTACGATCACTTGCCCGAGCAGGCGTTCTACATGGTCGGCGGCATCGACGAGGCCGTAGAGAAGGCGAAGACACTGCAGTAAGAGTTAAGTTGGCAGTTGACGGTTGTCAGTTGGCAGCCAGAGTTCGAGAAGGGCCAACCTGACCGCCAACGGCCATCGCCGGTTTGATCGCAGGCTTCTTTCGCTGCCAACCGTCAACAGTCAACTGTCAACCGAGTACTTATGGCAACCACCGTCCACGTCGACATCGTCAGCGCCGAAGGCGAGATTTTCTCGGGCGAAGCCTCGATGGTTTTCGCGCCTGCGGTCATGGGCGAGATTGGCATCGCGCCGCGCCACGCACCGTTGCTCACGACACTCAAGCCGGGTGAAGTCCGGGTTCAAACGCCGGCCGGGGAGGAGCACTTCTTCTTCGTGTCTGGAGGTGCGATCGAGATTCAGCCGCACCTGGTGACAGTGCTCGCCGACACTGCATTGCGGGCTCACGATCTCGATGAGGCAGCCGCTTTGCAGGCCAAGCAGCGAGCCGAAGAAGCTTTGCGGGATCGCGGCGACAAAGTCGAAGTTGCGGAAGCGCAAGCGGAGTTGGCGCGCGCGGTTGCGCAGATTCGAGCCATCGAGAAGCTTCGCAAGATCAAAGGATAATCGGCACCGCCGAGCAGCGCTCATCTTGGCGGATATTCCAGCTCGCAGTATCTTTCCCGCAAAAGCCGGACCACGAACGGCAGAAGCTACCTTTCATATTCGCGCGCGGTTGCTAAACACCTTTGGGCTAGCCCTTCCGCAAACAGCTGGAGCTCATCCATGCCTCTGTCTATTGTGATCCTCGCGGCCGGCCAGGGAAAACGGATGAAATCCGATTTGCCGAAGGTTCTTCAGCCGCTGGCAGGGCGTCCCATTCTCTCGCACGTAGTGCAGGCCGCCAAAGCTTTGAAAGCCGAGGGCATTCACGTCGTATATGGACACGGGGGCGACGTCGTGCGTACGACGCTTGCGAGCGAGCCGGTTATCTGGGCATTGCAGGCCGAACAGCTCGGCACTGGGCATGCGGTAATGCAAGCGATGCCTGCGATTCCCGATGATCATCAGGTGCTCATTCTTTACGGCGATGTACCGCTAGTGAAGGCAGAGACCTTGCAACGACTCATCGAGCATAGCAATGAACGCGCGATCGGCTTGCTGACTGTCGTATTGCAGGATCCGACCGGTTACGGCCGAGTCGTACGAGACGGTGCCGGCAACGTGGTGCGCATCGTCGAGCAGAAAGATGCGAACACGAAGGAGCGCGCGATCGGTGAGATCAACACCGGTTTGATGGCCATGCCGGCGCGTAGTCTGAAAGCCTGGTTATCGGCGCTGCGCAACGATAACGCCCAAGGCGAGTATTACCTGACTGACGTCATCGTCATGGCGGTTCGAGAGGGTTTCAAAGTGAATGCCGTCATCGCGCCGACCGAGGCCGAAGTGCTGGGGGTAAACGACAAGGTTCAACTCGCACAGCTCGAAGGCGCATTGCGGATGGAGCAAGCGACGAAGTTGATGCTGGACGGCGTCACGCTCGCTGACCCTGCTCGATTGGACATTCGCGGCAATGTGAAAACCGGGCGCGATGTATTCATCGACGTGAACGTCGTAATGGTCGGCAACGTCGAGCTCGGCGATCGGGTTCGCATCGGACCGAACTGTTATCTGAAAGATTGCCGCATCGCAGCGGACACCGAAATCCACCCCAATTGTGTCATCGATCGCGCCGAGGTCGGCCCTCGAAATGTGATCGGTCCCTTCGCTCGCATTCGGCCCGACAGCGTGCTGCACGAAGACGTGCATATCGGCAACTTCGTCGAGGTGAAGAAGAGCGAGATCGGCGCCGGCAGCAAAGCGAACCACCTGACCTACCTCGGCGATGCCACCGTCGGTCGAAAGGTCAATGTGGGCGCCGGAACGGTGACCGTAAACTACGACGGTGTTAACAAGTGGCGCACCGAGATCGGGGATAATGCCTTCGTGGGCTCCGGGTCTATGCTCGTGGCGCCGATCAAAATCGGTGCGAATGCCAATACGGGCGCCGGTTCGACCATCACCAAAGACGCACCCGAGGGAAAACTCACCCTCGCACGGGCCAAGCAGGTCACGATCGAGGGTTGGAAACGGCCGGCCAAGAAGGTGTAACGCAGGCTTGCGGGCTAATTTGAACCTTGAACCGCGGGTTCGATGCGATTCGCCCCGTAGTCCTCGGCCTTCAGGGAGTGTGATCTCGGGCGAACCGGGCTACCCGCTGTCAGCTAGAATGCGCGCCTTGGCCTCCCTCAACGGTCTATAGGACTTCTCGTTCATGTGCGGAATCGTCGGCGCGATCGCGGATCGCAATATCGTTCCAATTCTCATCGAAGGATTGCGTCGTCTCGAGTATCGAGGCTACGACTCCGCGGGCGTCGCTGTCTTGAATGGCACAGGTCATCTGCAGCGTCTGCGAACGGTCGGCAAAGTGAAGACCTTGCAGGATGCGATGCAGGACACGCCGGTCGAAGGGATGCTCGGCATCGCGCATACCCGTTGGGCGACACATGGTGTTCCTTCGGAGCGCAACGCCCATCCGCATATCTCTCGCGATGGCATCGCAATCGTTCACAACGGGATTATCGAGAACCACGAAGAGCTGCGTGAAGAGCTAACGCGGCTCGGCTACGTCTTCAGCTCCGAAACCGATACTGAGGTGATCGCGCATCGCATTCATCATCACAAGAAAAAGCTCGGCGATATCTTTCGCGCCGTTCGTGCAACGGTCGCGGAATTGGAAGGCGCGTACGCGCTTGCAGTCGTATCCGAGGACAGCCCCGACACGATTATCCTGGCGCGAGCCGGCTGCCCCGTCGTCATCGGCTTAGGTAAGGGCGAGAATTTCGTCGCATCGGATGTCTCAGCGCTCTTGCCAGTCACGCGCACTTTCGTGTTCTTGGATGAAGGCGATGTCGCCGAAATTCGCCGCACGAGCGTGCGCATCCTCGATGCCGAAGGCAATACCGCGCAGCGCCCGGCTCGCGAAAGCGAGCTGTCCGCGGATGCGGCCGAGAAAGGCGACTTCGAGCATTACATGCTCAAGGAAATTTACGAGCAACCTCGCGCACTCGCACAGACACTTGAAGAGCGCGTTGCAGGCGGAAAATTGCTCGAAGCGGCCTTCGGCCCGCTCGCGACCGAAGTCTTCCGTCGTACCGAAGCGGTCCAGATCATCGCTTGCGGCACGAGCTATCACGCCGGTGCCGTGGCCAAGTACTACATCGAACAAATTGCACGCCTGCCCTGCTGGGTCGAGATCGCGAGCGAATATCGCTATCGCAATCCGGTCGTGCCGAAGAACACGCTGTTCGTGACGATCTCGCAGTCGGGTGAAACCGCAGATACGCTCGCCGCGCTTCGCATGGCGAAACAGGCGGGATATCTCTCCACGCTTTCGATCTGCAACGTGCCCGAAAGCTCGCTGGTGCGTGAATCCGAGCTCGTGTTGTTGACCCGTGCTGGACCTGAGATCGGAGTCGCCTCGACCAAAGCTTTCACCACGCAGCTCGTGGGCTTGGGCATGCTCGTGGTGGCACTCGCGAAGTTCAATGGCACCGATGCGGAACGCGAGCGTGGCTTGGTGCAGCGTCTAATCGAAATCCCGTCGCTGATCGAGAAGACCTTGCATCTGAACGACACGATCAAGGAGCTCGCGAAGCGGTTTGCCGATAAACATCACGCGCTTTTCTTGGGCCGCGGCCAGATGTACCCGGTCGCGATGGAAGGCGCCTTGAAGCTCAAGGAGATCTCCTACATCCATGCGGAAGCTTATCCGGCCGGTGAGCTCAAGCATGGCCCGCTTGCACTCGTGGACGCCGACATGCCGGTGATCACGGTCGCGCCGAACAATGATCTGCTCGAGAAGCTCAAGTCGAATCTCCAAGAGGTGCGCGCTCGAGGCGGTGAACTGTTCGTGTTCGCCGATCCGGATTCCGGGATCCAATCGTCCGAAGGTGTCACGGTGATCACGATGCCCAAGCACGTGAGCCACTTCCAAGCACCCGCGATTTACACGATCCCGTTACAGCTACTTGCCTACCACTGCGCCATCCTGAAAGGCACGGACGTCGATCAGCCGCGCAACCTCGCCAAGTCGGTGACGGTGGAATAGAAAAGAAGGCGATAGGCGATAGCGGATAGGGGATAGGACATGGCGGATAGCCATCCTGTTCTTAAAAAGTTATCGTTGTGTCCGCCTCTCTAGCTCTTGCGATCCCTGTCTCCCGATCCGCTATCGCCTTCAAGGTCCTCTCATGCAAATCACTCAAGACGCCGTCGTTCTGATCCACTACACGCTCACCGACGATAGCGGTAAGACAATCGATAGTTCCTCGGGCGGGGAGCCGCTTGCGTATTTGCACGGCAACGGCAATCTGATTCCTGGCTTGGAGCGCGCGCTCGAAGGCAAGCAGTCCGGCGATGCAGTCAGCGTGAAGATCAGCCCAGCAGAAGGGTACGGTGAGTATGACAAAGCGCTGGTGCAGAGCATTCCGAAGCGCGCACTCAAAGGCATCGGCAATGTGTATGTCGGCATGCAATTACAAGCGCAGTCCGATCAGGGCGCGCGCGCAGTTACAGTGACTCACGTCGTAGGCGACATGGTGACCATCGACGCGAATCATCCGCTGGCGGGTCAGAACCTGAATTTCGAAGTGAAGATCGAGGACGTGCGCGCAGCCACGGAAGAAGAACTCGCTCACGGTCACGTTCATGGTCCAGGCGGTCATCATCACGGATAGAGCGTCACAGAGCGTCGCGTGCACTGCACTCGTGCGTGGATTGTTGAGAGCGCACAGGATCGACGCACTTCAGGGAAGTGACGAGGTTGACATAGTGACGGAGTGACGACGTCAGATTGGGATTCGGCTTCTCTGACGTCGTCACCTCGTCACTACGTCACCCCGTCACTTTCCCAGCGCTTCGTGGCTTCCACGGCTCACGTACTCGATTTCCGACATTCCACTGTCACGCAATCTCCGTACAATCCGCGGCGCACGGGCTGGCATGGACGATGCTTGTCAATCGTGCAGCTTTTTGCTTGTTGAGGAGATGTTGATGGAAGTGACCACGGGGACGCCCGAGAAACGAAGCCGCGCAAAGGTGAAATCAGCGGCACCCGCCCAAGAAACGAAACCTACGATCACGGTTAAAAAACCGCGCGCGAAGAGAGTGAAAGTAGCGGCCGCTACCGTCACTACTGCGCCACTGGCGACGCCGAGTCCCACGCAGCAACCTAGCGTGGATGAGATTCGAGGAATGATTGCGACCGCTGCTTACTACTTGGCTGCCGAGCGCCACTTCTCTCCAGGTCGTGAGTTGGACGATTGGCTTGAAGCCGAACGACGCGTGAAAGCGAGCATGTACGGCTAGTGAAGAGTGATGAAGTGATAAGGTGATGAAGTGATGTAGACAGATACGGATCTGCGTTCTGTCGGTATCACCCTATCACTGCATCACCTCATCACTATCTCTTCCTTACTACAACGCGCCCGTACCCGCTGCGGGCATCGACTCATCGAGCAATCCTCGCTGTAGAGCGCGGTTCGTCGCACTGAGCACGGCCGTGAGCGAGGCGGTCACGATATTCTCGTGAATGCCGATCCCAAACAGCGTGGCACGCGCCGGAGTCGTGATCTCGACGAACGCGACTGCACGTGCCTGGCTGCCCGAGCCCATCGAGTGTTCTTCGTACGAGAGCACGTCGATCGGCAGGCCCAGTGCATTCACTATCGCATCGATCGGGCCATTTCCTTCGCCCTTCAGTAGCGCACCCTGGCCGAGATACTTGGCCTTGAGTGTTAGTTGCTCAGCCGCGCGAGCGTCACGGCCGGAGGCCAGTTGATGCGAGTTGTAAATGTACGGTCCGCCGCAGCTGAGGTATTCGCGCTCGAGCAATTGGAATAATTGCTCCGACGATAATTCCTTGCCCGTGGCATCCGCTTCAGCTTGGACGACTTGACTGAACTCGATCTGCAAGCGGCGCGGTAGGACGAGTCCATAGTCGCGCTCCAGAAGGTAGGCGATGCCGCCCTTGCCTGATTGACTGTTGACTCGAATGACAGATTCGTAAGTGCGACCCAAATCTCGCGGATCGATCGGCAGGTAAGGTACCTCCCAAATATCCTCTTCCCGGCGCGCTGCCAGCCCCTTCTTGATCGCGTCTTGATGCGAGCCGGAGAACGCGGTGAATACGAGATCACCTACGTAGGGATGCCGTGGATGAATCGGCAATTGGTTGCAATATTCCGCGCAACGAGCCGCTTCATTGATGTTCGAAAAATCCAAGCCCGGGTGCACACCTTGCGTGTACAGATTCAATGCGAGCGTCACGATGTCGACGTTTCCAGTGCGCTCACCATTACCAAAGAGCGTGCCTTCGACACGATCCGCGCCCGCCATCATCGCGAGCTCCGCGGCTGCGACGGCAGTTCCGCGATCGTTGTGAGGATGAACCGACAGCACGATCGAATCGCGTTGTGCGATGTGGCGGCCGAACCATTCAATCTGATCGGCATAAATGTTGGGAGTCGCCATCTCGACGGTTGCCGGTAGATTCAAGATCACCTTGCGGGTCGGTGTTGGCTGCCAGACCGCGTTGACGGCATCGCAAATCTCGACGGCAAAATCGAGCTCCGTGCCCGTAAAGCTCTCTGGGCTATATTCAAACGCCCACTGCGTACCCGGTTGCCCTCGCGCAAGTTCATCGATCAGCCGCGCAGCTTTGACTGCGATGTCGAGGACGCCCTTGCGATCCAACTTGAATACGACACGACGTTGCACGGTCGAGGTCGAGTTGTAGAGATGCACGATTGCGCGGCGTACGCCTCGCAGTGCCTCGAAAGTGCGTTCGATGAGCTCTGCACGGGCCTGCGTGAGTACTTGAATCGTGACGTCGTCAGGAATCAATTTCTTGTCGATGAGCTCGCGAACGAAATCGAAATCGGTTTGAGAGGCGGCCGGAAACCCGACTTCGATTTCTTTGAAACCCGTTTTGACGAGCAGGTCGAACATGCGCCGCTTACGCGCCGCGTCCATCGGTTCGATCAATGCCTGATTACCGTCGCGCAGGTCGACACTGCACCACAATGGCGGCCCGGCAATCACCTTGTCCGGCCAAGTGCGATCGCGTAAATCCACCGGAGCAAACGAACGGTACTTTTCTGCAGGATCCTTCAACATCTTCCTAATCCTCAAGGGTGCCGAATGACGGCGCTACTCTCCCTAACGGGAAACAAACAACTTGGTTGGAGCCGCCGATCCTTGGCGTGAAGATGAGATGTTGCGCCTAGCGGCGCAGGTGCAGGCGCGCACGCAGCAGCTCACCGCCTGGGAAGGGCAGAGGAGACAATTGCTGGTTCGTACGCATGGACTGAATCTAGCAGCACCCTGCGGGCGAAAGCAAGGCGGACCGGAAAATGCGAGAAGTCGCTACGCGACAGTGACGGGGTGACGGGTGACGCAGAAAGAGGCGAATACAGCACCTGTGTCAGATCATCAGTCCCAAACTACCAAGAAAAGATGTTGGCCCAATCTCGAGCTGTGTCGCCATAGACAAGGAAGTGAGGATTGAGCAGTTCTGCCTTCGTGTTGTAGCGCAACGGCGATCCGTCGAGCTTCACTACCGCACCGCCGGCCGCTTCGACGATTGCGTGAGCAGCAGCTGTATCCCATTCGCTGGTCGGCCCAAAGCGCGGATAAAGATCTGCGGTCCCTTCCGCGACCAAGCAGAACTTGATCGAGCTGCCGACCGGCACGAGCTCATAGGGCGCAAGCTTGGGTAGAAACTGCTCCAAAGTGTTGTCCGAATGCGAGCGGCTGCCGACGATTCGCAGTGGAGTTGCACTCGGCGCTCGCGTTTTGATCGCGCTTCTTGCCTGAGTACCAACTTGCTTGTGCGCGCCTCGATCTACGAGCCCTGTATACATTGTGTCTCTTATCGGCACGAAGACAACGCCGAGCACAGCAACGTGCTCTTGGATCAACGCGATATTGACCGTGAACTCACCATTACGAGAAACGAATTCCTTGGTGCCGTCGAGCGGATCGACCAGCCAGTAACGTGACCAGTGCTGCCGTTCCTCGAATGCGATGTCGCTCGCCTCTTCGGAGAGAATAGGAATCTCGGGTGTGAGCTCGCTCAGTCCTTCCACGATGATCCGATGTGAGCGCATGTCCGCAACCGTCAAAGGCGAGCTGTCCGCCTTTTTTGTGACGTCGAATTCCTTCGCATAGACATCGAGAATCGCAGCGCCTGCGCGCCGCGCGAGAGCACTGACCGATTCGAGCAGTGCAGTCATGTTAGGAATGGTCATGTGCGATGAGGCTGCTAACACCCATATCTGGACACACGCCGCAAGCCGCTCGCCTCACGCCGACTCATTACAACCCTGCCAACTCATCTGCAACGTACAGCATTCCTGCATCGCGCAGCGTGTTGAGGATTTGCTCTGCGGCCTCTTCAGGCGAGAACAGCGCGGTGCGCAAATGAATCTCCGCTCTCTCGGGCGGCTCGTAAGGCGAGTCGATGCCGGTGAAATTCTTGAGCTCACCGCGCCGTGCCTTTCGGTATAAGCCTTTAGGATCGCGCTTCTCAGCCTCTTCGATCGGCGTATCGACGAACACTTCGAAGAATTCACCGGGCTGCATCAATTCCCGCGCCAGCCGGCGCTCGGAACGAAACGGAGAGATGAAGGACACGAGCACGATCAGCCCAGCATCGACCATCAGCTTGGAGACTTCGGCAACGCGTCGAATGTTCTCGACTCGATCGGCATCCGTGAAACCTAAATCCTTGTTCAGGCCGTGGCGCACGTTATCGCCGTCCAAAGTGTAGGTGTGACGGCCCAGAGCGTGCAGACGCTTCTCTACCAGGTTTGCTACAGTGGATTTGCCCGCACCCGATAAGCCGGTAAACCACAACACACATGCGCGCTGCCCCTTCAATGCAGAGCGGGCTTGTTTGTTTACATCCAGTGCCTGCCAGTGAATATTCTCGGCACGGCGCAGGGCATAGCTCAACAGACCTGCGCCGACGGTATCGTTCGACAGCTTGTCGATGAGAATGAAGCCTCCCATCTCGCGGTTATCTGCGTACGGATCAAATGCGACTGGACGGTCCAAGCTGATGTTGCAAACGCCGATCTCATTGAGCTCGAGCTGCTTCGCTGCCAGATGCTCCAGCGTGTTGACGTTCACCTTGTACTTCGGCGCAGTAATGCTACCCGTGACAGTGCGCGTGCCCAGCTTCAAAAGATAAGGCCGCCCGGGAAGCATCGGTTCATCGTGCATCCAAATGATCGTGCATTGGAATTGATCAGCGACTGCGGGAGGCGAATCACTGCCTGAAATCACATCGCCGCGACTTACGTCGATTTCGTCCGTCAGCGTCAGAGTGATCGATTGTCCCGCAACGGCTTCATCGAGATCACCGTCTTGCGTGACGATGCGGGCGATCCGGCTCTGTCGTCCGGAGGGCAGCGCTCGAATAGCATCACCTTTGCGGACAACGCCCGAAGCGATCGTGCCGGCAAAACCGCGAAAATTCTGATTCGGACGATTCACCCACTGAATGGGCAATCGGAACGGCTTGGATTGCAGGTCATCCTCGATCTCGACTGCTTCCAAATACTCCATCAGCGTCGGTCCGCGATACCAACTCATGCGTGAGCTACGCTCGAGCATGTTGTCGCCCTTGAGCGCCGACAGCGGAATCGGCGTGATGTCCTTGAGCCCGATTTGCTCGGCAAAGTCGCGATATTCCTTGACGATCGTCTCGAAGATCTCTGGCGAATACTCGACTAGATCCATCTTGTTGATGGCCAGCACGATGTGGCGAATGCCGAGGAGCGATGCGATGAAGCTGTGTCGACGCGTCTGTGTGAGCACGCCGCGCCGAGCATCAATCAAGATCACGGCGACATCGGCTGTCGATGCACCGGTGACCATGTTGCGCGTGTACTGTTCATGACCTGGCGTATCCGCCACGATAAATTTGCGTCGATCCGTTGAGAAGAACCGATACGCCACATCGATCGTGATGCCCTGCTCCCGTTCGGCTGCAAGCCCATCGACCAGCAAAGCGAAATCCAAGTCACCGCCTTGAGTGCCGACCTTCTTCGAATCGGCCTCCAGCGCGGCAAGCTGATCCTCGAAGATCAACTTCGATTCGTATAGCAATCGACCGATCAACGTCGACTTGCCATCATCCACACTGCCGCAGGTAATGAAGCGCAGCAAACTCTTATGCTCGTGCGACTTCAAATAAGCCTGAATATCAGAGGCGATCAGATCGGATTTATGAGCCATGGATCAAGGGGGTAATGATTAGGGGGTAGGGGGTAGTTAAGCGCGACAATGCCTCGCCTCATGAATGAGTGCGAACTAGTGGAACAAGGGATGTTTGCTCATGCTCACTATCCCCTACCCCCTAGTCATTACCCCCTAAAAGTATCCTTCCTGCTTTTTCTTCTCCATCGAAGCGCTGCTGTCGTGGTCGATGATGCGGCCTTGGCGTTCGGAGCTCGTGGTCAGCAGCATCTCTTGGATGATGGCGGGCAGTGTGTCGGCGCGGCTTTCAACGGCGCCGGTGAGCGGGTAACAACCCAACGT
>JAICPY010000266.1 GCA_025929585.1 Steroidobacter sp. | reverse complement strand
CGTGCGAATTTGCCGATCTGCATTTGCCTGTGCGTGCCGGCACGGATGTCTGGCTGTTCAATGGCTTGCTTTCGTATCTACATCAGCACGGCACGGTCGATGCCGACTTCATTACCCACCACACCAGCGGGCTCGACCGCGCCTTGCTCGTCGCGGAGAACACGGCGGGTGATTTGCGGGCGGTTGCGAGGATCTGCGGCGTCGATGAGCGTCGCATTGCGGATTTCTACAATCTCTTCGCGCGCACCGACAGAGCCATCACGATCTTTTCTCAAGGTGTGAATCAGTCCTCTGCCGGTACCGATAAGGTGAACAGCATCATCAACTGTCACTTGGTGACGGGCCGCATAGGCAAACCTGGTGCAGGTCCGTTCTCCGTCACCGGGCAACCCAATGCAATGGGGGGCCGCGAAGCGGGCGGTCTGTCGAACATGCTCGCTGCACACATGGATTTGGATAAAGCGGAACATCGGCGCACCGTGCAGCAGTTCTGGGATAGCCCGGCGATCGCCGAGCGTCCTGGATTGAAGGCAGTCGATCTGTTCGATGCCATTCACGACGGTCGAATCAAGGCAGTGTGGATCATGGCGACCAATCCGGTGGTCAGCCTCCCCGATGCGGACAAAGTCAAAGAAGCTCTACAGCGCTGCGAGCTCGTTGTGGTTTCCGACTGCGTGAAGCAGACCGATACGAACGCGTGCGCGCACGTGCTGTTACCGGCGGCGGCATGGGGCGAGAAAGACGGCACGGTGACGAACTCCGACCGACGCATCTCTAGGCAGCGCGCTTTCATGCGATTGCCCGGCGATGCTCGTCCCGATTGGTGGATCATCAGTCAAGTTGCTCGGCGCATGGGCTTCACTAAAGGCTTCGAGTACAACTCGGCTGAGGAAATCTTCCGCGAACATGCCGCGCTATCAGCGGCAGCGAACGAAGGCACGCGGGCTTTCGACATCGGTGGACTCGCTGCGATGACGAAATCCGAATACGACAATCTCGCACCCATCCAATGGCCGATTCCGAAACCGGGACATACCGGCACAGAACGCATGTTCGAGGACAAACGATTCTTCCATCCTGACGGCAAGGCGCGCTTTGTACCGACGGCACCGCGTGCACCCGCGAGTCGACTGGATGATGAGTTTCCGCTCGTGTTGAACACCGGCCGCATCCGCGATCAATGGCACACGATGACTCGCAGCGGGAAAGCACCACGCCTCACGAGTCATACACCGGAGCCGTACGTCGATCTACATCCTCAGGATGCGCTGCTTGCCGGAACGCGTGAAGGCGAGCTAGTGCGCGTCTCGACGAAATGGGGATCGCTCGTCGCACGCTTGCGAATGAGTGGAGAAATGCCGCGCGGCATGATCTTCGTGCCGATTCATTGGAACAGCGCGTTTGCTTCCGACGCTCGTGTCGGCGCGCTCGTGAATCCCATCGTGGATCCAATCTCAGGCGAGCCGGAGCTCAAGCACACACCGGCGCGAGTGACACCGTTCATCGTGAGCTGGCATGGCTTCATCCTCACGCGCCAACCGCTCACGAATCTCGATCTGACCTGGTGGACGCTTGCGCGTGGTGCAACATTCTATCGATATGAGCTCGCAGGCCGCCGCGTGCACGGCAACTGGTCCGCCTGGGCGCGACGCTTGTTGGGTGCGACGGATCCCGATGGGGATTGGCTCGAGTATTCTGATCCGAGCGCAGGCGTGTATCGTGGTGCGTTGCTGGTCGAAGATCGGATTGCAGCTTGCGTATTTCTATCGCCGCGCCCAGATTTGCCTTCACGCACATGGCTTGCGCAATTGTTCGCGAAGCCAAGGATCAACGACGCAGATCGCGCCGGACTGCTGGTCGGTCACGCCGCCGATCCGCGTGCGGATACCGGGCCGGTCGTTTGCTCGTGTTTCGGCATCGGCAGAAAAACGATCTGCGATGCAATAGCCAAAGACAAACTCACGACACCTCAGGCCGTCGGTCAAAAGCTCAAAGCTGGAACGAACTGCGGCTCTTGCGTGAGCGAGATCAAGACACTGATTGCCGAGACTTCAGGCGCGAGTACTTAATAGAACGGCCGATCGGCCGCTTCTCTCGGTGCAAGGCCAGGACGAAGTCCTCTTCCATCCCCCATCCCCTATCCCCTTCTCTCCTATCCCTTCTCTCCTAACCCCTGCTCAATAGCACTCGTGAGTGGCTTCATGAAGTAGGAGTCCTCGGGCATCAGCTTGACGGCAATGTCGTGCTTCGCCAGGGTCGCCGCGACCACTGGGCCGACTGCAGCAACTTCCGTCTTCGTCAAAGCGGCATTGACGAGAGCAGCGTCAGCAACAGCGAACAGTCTTTCGACTTGCAGTGAGCTGGTGAAAGCGATGACATCGATGACTCCAGCCGCCATTTTATTGAGCAGCTCCAGAACGGCGTCATCTTCTGCGGCACCGGCATAGACATAGGGAGCGACGGTCGTGACTTGCGCCCCTGCCGATCGAAGAAAAGATTCGAGCGCAACGTTCGGCTCGATACCGTAGAGCTGCACGGCGACTCTGCGACCACGCAGCGGTTGATCACTGAGTATCTCGATGATTCCATCCGTGGTCGGGCGCTCGGCAGCGATGTCCGGCTTGAGGCTCAGCTCGCGCAACACTTTCGCGGGTTTAGGTCCTCGCGTGATTTTCCGCACCCGCGCCAGCGAGGCGATAAATCCTTCTCGCAATGCCGGTTCATGCTTCTCGATGCACGAGAGTAGGCGCCGCAACCCTTCACCGGTGAAGAGAATCAAATCATCGAACTCATTCGCATTGAACCGTCGCACCCAACTCAAGATGGGCTCGGGATCGGGCGCATCGAGAATGGTCACTAGCGGGCAGCGAACCACAGATGCTCCTCGGCGCTCGAGCATCGACGCAAACACATCGAGCTCACGGCTCTCGGGAATGGCCACGGTACGGCCGGTGAGGGTCAGATCAGGCATGCGGCGTAGGTTCGCGCGGTAATGAGGAAGGGCTGGACGGGCTAAAGAATAGCGCAACGCGTGCGGCGTGCGACTGGGCGGGCTTACACAGGCTGAGCGAAATCCTTATCTGGCTGCGGACCAAAGACTGCGGACTACGGACTGAGAGTTGGCGCGCCCGACAGG
>JAICPY010000154.1 GCA_025929585.1 Steroidobacter sp. | reverse complement strand
TTGGCAGTTGACGGCCAGATAAGGAGTGGCTTTATTGACCGTCAACCGTCAACCGTCAACCGTCAACCGTCAACCGTCAACCGTCAACCGTCAACCGTCAACCGTCAACCGTCAACAGGCATTAGCCCTCGAAGAATCCCATCTTCACACCCGCCAGCAAGATCACATCGTTGTCTTGCAGTTTGCGTGCTTGCTCGCCGATGCCAGTGCCATTCACGGATGGATAATCGCCGGGCTTGCCACTGTCGACATGCACGATGAAGAATCCATCCGCACGGCGTGTAATCGCGGCGACTTGGACGCCCGGACGTCCAAGCGTCGTGAGCGCCTTGTTCAGTTCGAGCTCGCGACCGGCAAAGGCGCCGCTCAGAACTTGCAGCTTCGCCTTTGGCAAAGCGGTCGGTTGATCGGTCGTTGCGCCAGGAGGCGGCGGACGCGCACCAGGCGCCGTTGGAGTTGCTGGTTTCGCAGCTGGGGGCGGTGGGGGCGGGACGATAGCCGATGCCTTCTTGGCCGCCGCAGCGGCGACAGCGGAGCCCGGCGTGATCACCATCGTCTTTTCGAATTCGTCCGGCTCGTCCTCCGAGCCCTGAGTGTCTATAAATCGTAGCTGGTGATGACCGACGGTCACCACGTCTCCGTGCTGAAGCGCATGCTTCTTGATCAGCTTGCCGTTGACATAGGTGCCGTTGGTGCTGTTCAGGTCTTCCAAGAACGAATCGTTCAGGATGTTGATGATCAGCGAATGATGGCCGCTGACAGCAGGGTTATCGATGCGAATGTCGTTGTCCGACAGACGGCCGATCGTATAACGCTCCTTGTTCATGTTGTATTCGGCCATTACTTGACCGTCGAGGCTGAGGATCAACCGTGCCATATATGCTGTCCCGATGCGATAAAGCGCTTAGCCGAACCAGCGCAAGATTCTGTCAACGACCCCGGTTCTGGCTGCGAACGAGTCGACAACTTGAGCAAGAACTATCGAGACATTGTCCCGACCGCCGTTATCGTTCGATAGCTGAATCAACTGCTTAGCGACCGTTTCCAGACTAGCACTAAAGGTGCTCATTGTTAAATGAATGTCGTCGTCCTCGACCATGTCGGACAGGCCATCCGAGCACAGGACGAAGAAATCGCCTTTTTGGACGGGCTGCTCGTGGATTTCGACATCTACGGTGGGTTCCACGCCCAGGGCACGTGTGACGTAGTTCTTGTTTGTGGCTCGTTGAGCCTCGGCTTGCGAGTAGAAGCCACGATCGACCAGCTCCTGGAGCAGCGAGTGGTCCATCGTCATTTGCTCGAATCGGTTGGCGCGCAGTCGATACAGCCGAGAATCGCCAACATGCGCGATCGCGACGCGATTATCGAAAAACAAGCAAGCGACGATCGTCGTACCCATGCCTTCGCACTGGGGCTGAGTCTTCGCGGTTTGATAGATGATCTTGTTCGCACGAGCGATAGCATCTCGCAGCACGATGGTGGGACGCGCCATCCCGGTTTCCGGGTCGGAGGAGTTCATGTCCTGATGCTCCACAGCCTCCTTCACTAGGCTCATGACCGTCTTCACCGCGATGCCGCTCGCGACCTCGCCAGCGTTGTAGCCGCCCATACCGTCGGCGAGCACGAATAAGCCGATATCGGCATCGACGCCGATCGTGTCCTCGTTGTGCTCTCTGACGCGGCCAACATCGCTGAGGCCCACTGAGCGAATCTTTCCTCGCATCATGGTCGCCTTATCGCGGGCGCGTCGGTGGCGAGTGGGGCAATCAAGGGATCAGCCACTCGTGCTTGGGCTCGGCGGAGCGCGAAGGCTCTTGGGCCCCTGCACAGTCGCGCAGTGCTTGACCCATCTCGGCGCAGGTTGCATAGCGAAGGTCCGCATCTTTGGACAAGGCGCGATCGATGATGCCATCGATGCATTCGGCTAGCTCCGGGCGAACCAAACGGACCGAGGCATGAGGTTCAGTTGCGATTTTTTGCATCAGCCGCGGCATTGATTCGGCGCGAAATGGCAGTTGGCCACACAATAGTTGATAGAGGCTCACGCCCAACGCGAATTGATCCGATCGGCCATCGAGAGGGCGGCCTTCGAGCTGTTCGGGGGACATGAATGAAGGAGTGCCCAGTACGATTCCGGTTTTCGTTCGGCTTGTATCGGTCAGACGTGCAATCCCGAAGTCCGTTATTTTCAACTCATCCGTGTCGGGATTGAACATTATATTAGCCGGTTTGATATCGCGGTGGACCACGTTCTGGCGGTGCGCATAGTGAAGCGCTTCGGCCACCCGGGCGACGAGCAACATCACGGTTTTAGGCGGTAATAGGCGCGTCTGGTCGGTGAAATGACTTAAGTGCTGCCCCCGCAGGTACTCCATCGCAATATAGGCGAGCCCCCCATCTTCGCCGGCGTCATACACGGTAACGATGGCCGGATGGTTCAAGCGTCCAGCCATTTCGGCCTCGCGGAAGAACCTAGCTCGGGCTTCGGCGAGGTCTTGCTCTTCGAACTCATCGGCCAGAGGAATGGCTTTGATTGCAACCACGCGGTTGATCTTCGGATCGCGGCCGAGATAGACGACGCCCATAGCGCCCTTGCCGAGCTCGCGTTCTATTTCATAGCGGCCAAGTGTGCGTCCCGTGGCTGCGGCCACGGTCTTCGCGAAGAAATCCGGTTCATCATCTTCGACCGCTACCGTCGGGACGGCTGCGGGACGCACTACAGGCGTCCGTGTTAGCGGGCGGACCACCGGATCCTCTTGAACCCGAGCGCGTCTCGTTCTGAGGTCGCGATAGTTGGGATCGCGGCTCGCGATATACGTGTATACGGCGGCTGCTTTCTGCAATTGCCGACGTCGCTCGAAATCCGTCCCTAGGTGATAGAGCAATTCCATGGTTGCGTTATCGAGCGGGCAACGGCGGTAGGTTTCAAAGGCTAGATCCAGCTGGCCCTGCTTCTGAAATGTCTGGCCGAGTGTGCGCAAGTGCGCTGCAGAGTCTTTTGCGCCATCACTCTTTACGACGTTCGCGCGTCGAATCAGCTCGCCCACGATGTACAGGCTGAAGCCTGCAAGCGCTGCAATCGCAGGAAGCATCAATCGAGACCAGGCATTCATGGAGGTTAGTAGCCCGATCTCCGTGACTGCGAGCAAGGCAATCAGCAGAACGGTCGCCAGCGCGCCGATCAATGCGCCGGATGCGGGCAAGACGAGTGCAGCAAACAGGATTACAGTTGCTGCGGCGACCCACTCGATGATGGATGCGAACATCGGGGTGGAATACGTCGCTCCTTGAAGATAGCTGGAAACCGTACTGGCTATGGCCCAGACCGGTGTTGCTTGAGTGCTCGCGGGCGTGGCAATGGAAGGGACGGAGGTGAGATCCGGATCAGTGACGCCGATCAAAACGATCTTATCGCGCAAACGCTCCGCATCCACTTCGCCGGCGAGCACTTGCCAATATGGATAGCGTTCGAAGGTTGGGGCTGCATTGGGATGAAAATACTGTGGTCGTGAGCGGTACTGCTCATCCAGTGCGATGACGCCATTTCCCAAGATGAGCAATCGATCAGCGCCGATGGACAGCTCCGCTGGATCCATCTCGAGCGCGCGTGCCGCGGTCGCAATTGCCAAGGAGGGCACCGCCGATGATCCAACTTTGGTGAAGGCGAGATCCGATCTCAAGATGGAATCTGCATCTGTCGGCAGGTATGTGTGGCCGAGCGCTGCAGCGGCGTCGAGCAAGTCCTCTGGAAGAGGGTGAATCGTTCGGAAACGGTCGACGCGTCTCAGGTGAGCCGCAATGCTCATCGAAGTGAGTGGCAGCGCGACGTCAGCTTCATCGTTCGAGCTTGCAGCAGGTTGGACCGCTACCGGCAGCACGACATTGCCATGCGTTCGCATCGACTTGACCAAATGAGTATCGCGTTCCTGATCGTTGCCCGATGGGCGGAGCAAAGCGCGCAGCTGCTGAGCTTGCGGAGAATCTCGCAGCTCGGAGGAATCCAGCAGCGCGAGCGCGGCTCGGATGCGTTCTAGCTCACTGCCGCCTTGTGGTGGATCGAAGGGCTCGACGAACGAGACGACTTTCGCGCCGCTTTGTGTGAGTCGATCCAACAAGCTGGCATGGACGTCCCTTGGCCAGGGCCAGGCCCCCAGCTTGCCGACACTCTCGGAATCGATTGCGACGAGAATGACATCGGACGAAGGCGTGTCAGCCGCCGCTCGCACGAGACGGTCGTACATCCCCGCTTCCAACTCAGTGGCCGATTCGGGCGCGAACAGTCTCCCTGCGACGATGACGAGCGTTGCCGCCAGTCCGCCGGGGAGCCATGAGAATCGCGCGAGTTTCGCTGCCACGAAGTAACACCGCCACCAAAAAACCGCGCGAGTATAGACGAATGCCCCTGGGGCGATTGTATGGACCGTCACAGAGCGAAACGCTCAATGGCTTGCGGTGCGTCGCAATTCGCTGTCGATGAATGTCGAGTGCTTGACGCCGGTGCGCCTCAAAATCATTCTGCTCGCGCTCGACCCATCCACATTTTCGAGAAATTGCTCACTATGGCGAAGACCCGCGAGATCTTTGTTTGCGATCAGTGCGGCAATGAAAGCTTGCAGTGGCAAGGGATCTGTCCTTCATGCGGGACGGGTGATTCCCTGAAGCGCGTGAGCATTGCCAAATCGCGACCCGACCGGCGTCCATTGACGACTGGCACGGTAGAGCCGCAGCGGCTCGCGCAAGTCACCGAAACGGACGACCCTCGCATCCAGACCGCCATGGGTGAGCTAGATCGCGTGTTGGGTGGTGGCCTCGTTCTGGGATCGGTCACTTTGCTTGGTGGTGACCCGGGCATTGGCAAATCAACGCTGCTGCTGCAAGCCGGAGACGCCTTGAGCCGAGCCGCATCCACGCTGTATGTCACGGGAGAAGAATCGCTTCGCCAAGTCAGCCTGCGTGCTCGCCGTCTCGGCGTGAGTGGCGAGGACCTGCAATTGTTGGCCGAAACCAATGTCGAGACCATCATCGAGCACGCACAGAGCGCGCAGATTCGAGTTTTGGTGATCGATTCGATCCAGACCATGTTCGCCGCCAACGTCGAATCCTCGCCGGGTTCGGCTTCCCAAGTCCGAGAAACAGCTGCGGCACTGGTGCGTTTTGCGAAAGCTTCGGGCGTATCCGTGCTCATCATCGGTCACGTAACCAAGGAAGGCACGATCGCCGGCCCACGTATCTTGGAGCACATGGTCGACACGGTGCTCTATTTCGAGAGCGATGCCGGTAGTCGGTTTCGAATGATTCGCGCGGTCAAGAATCGATTTGGCGCCGCGAACGAAGTGGGTGTGTTCGCAATGACGGAGCAAGGATTGAAGGAGGTAAAGAATCCGTCAGCCATTTTTTTGTCGAATCATGCACAACCGGTCGCGGGCAGCGCGGTGATGGTGGCTCGCGAAGGAAGTCGGCCGATGTTGATCGAGGTTCAAGCGCTCACCGATGAGGCTCAAGGCATGAACCCGCGCCGTGTAGCCGTCGGATTCGAAGCGAACCGCCTTTCGTTGTTGCTCGCCGTCTTGCATCGGCACGGAGGAATCGCGACCTCCGGTCGAGACGTGTTCGTGAACGTCGTGGGTGGAGTGCGCATCTCGGAAACGGCGGCTGATTTACCTGCAGTGCTCGCGACCGTTTCGAGTGCTCGCGATGAACCCTTGTTGTCTCGGTTGGTCTGTTTCGGCGAGTTGGGGCTGGCAGGCGAGATTCGCCCTGTGCCGTATGGAGAAGAGCGCCTGCGCGAGGCGGCGAAGCACGGCTTTCAGCGCGCGATCGTCGCAACTGCGAACGTGCCTCGGCGCGCACCGGACGGGATGCAAGTCATCGGAGCAGAGCGTCTGAGCGACGCTCTACGCAGCGCCTTTTGAGCGAGCCTCTTGGTCGCCCGAGCTGATCGGACGGATGCGTGCGGTCTTCACGGAGTTGTCCGCTGTTTGTAGGATTTCGATCGCAAGATTGCCGAGCCGAAGGCTCGTCCCCGGCACTGGGATCGTCTCTAGGTATTCCAAAATCAAACCATTCAGCGTGCGCGGCCCCGCTGTAGGCAGATTCCATCCCAAGGTTCGATTCAAGATTCGCACGGTGGTAGCACCATTCACGACGAAGCTGCCATCGGTTTCCTGATGCACGTCCTTGCCCATGGTTGCGGGGTCGCTGGTGAATTCCCCCACAATCTCCTCCAGGATATCTTCGAGCGTCACGAGCCCTTGGATATCGCCGTACTCATCGACGACCAAAGCAATGCGCCGTCGATCGCGCTGAAAATTCAGTAGCTGAACATTGAGCGTGGTGCCTTCCGGCACGAAGTAACCCTCACGCTCTTGAGCGAGCTCACGCAAGCTTTCGCGTGAGATTTCTCCGCCGACGAGCGCGTGCGCGAGTTTCTTCAGGTGCAGCATGCCTACGATGTTGTCGAGGTTGTCTTCACACACGGGTAGGCGGGTGTGCGGAGTCGATCGCAAGATGTCTAGGATCGAATCCCAGTCATCGTTCAAATCGATGCTCGCGATCTCGCTGCGTGGAATCATGATGTCATTCACGGTCGTCGTCTCGAGCTCGATGAGCTTCTGTGTCAGACGCGCGCGATGCGGACCAAGTTGGCTCTGCTCACGTAAGACTGAGGGCCGCGTCGAATCGCGTCCGGAGTAGCGCAGGCCCGCGTAGAAGGCGAGTGCGCCAACGAGCGCAACCAGGACGATGGTCGAGAAGATGATGAGAGATACGTTCAACGCGAGTCCGGATGAGTAGCGCTAAGCAGGTGTCGGCTTAGTACCAGTGCCGGCCGAGAATGCTTTCGAGCACGATCTTCGAACCGAAATAGGCAAGCGCGAGCAGCGCGAAACCACTGAGCGTCCAGGAAGCCGCGGTGCGCCCGCGCCAGCCGAACCGCCAGCGGCCGAACAATAGGACCGCGAAAACGATCCATGCAAGGCAGGACAGAACTGTCTTATGGATCAGATGCTGGGCGAATAAGTCTTCGACGAAGATAAAGCCGCTGAATAGCGCCAACGTCAGTATCGAGAATCCCGCCACGAGTGCTTGGAATGTGCCGGACTCGAGCGCCTCCATCGAAGGGAGCGCTTTCATCCATCCCAACGGCTTGCGGACGCGAAGTCTTCGATCCAGCAGTGCCAGAGCGATAGCCAATGCCACAGCGATGGTGAGCAGCGCATAGGCGAGAATAGAAAGGACGATGTGAGCAGCGATCTTCCAATCATGTTGTTCGATTGGATAGCCTGCTTCGCTGCGTAGCGTGCTCACCACGACAAAGCCCGCAATGATCACGAGTGCTGCCCCGATCATCGCGAATCTCGGTCTGAGCCAAGACAGGGTGAGCGCCAGCGTCGCGATCGGCCAAGCGGTGAGCGATGCCGCTTCGGTAATGGTCAAAGACAATGTGGGTTTGTCGAGAATGTCATTCCACAGCTGCAATGCGTGTAGCACCGCGCCGAATATGCCTAGGGCGATGCCCGCCAAGCGACGTCCGCGCGACGCGTGATGGTCAGCTCGATAGACGCTGGAGGCCAGCCAAATGGCGCCCGCGGAATAACACGCAAATACGACGATAGACAGCACAGCTCGATCCGGTCCGACAATCAGTCAGAGGCTACAGGGAAGGAGGCATAGGAGGGAAGCGGTTAAGGAACGAAGCGGCTAAGGAATGAAGCGGTTAGCGGTTAGTCAAGAAGGTGACTCCAGCTCGATTCGGTGCGTTGTAGCTGGCGATCCGAAAGAGCCTCGTTTGTCGGATACATCAGATGATTCCCGTGCCTTACACTAACCGCTAACCGCTAACCGCTAACCGCTTCAAGTCCTACCTATGTTCGACAAATTGACTGAACGCCTGCAGGGAGTCGTGGAGAGCCTGCGCGGCCGTGGGCGCCTGACCGACGACAACGTCAACGACACGCTGCGGCAGGTGCGGATGGCTCTACTGGAAGCGGATGTCGCACTGCCGGTGGTCAAATCGTTTGTCGACTCGATTCGCGGCAAGGTGGTCGGGCAGGAAATCGAAAAAAGCCTCACGCCTGGCCAAATGCTGGTCAAGATCATCCATGACGAGCTGATCTCGCTCATGGGTGCCGGAGTGCGCCCACTCAATCTTCGGGCCCAGCCACCCGTCGTGATTCTGCTGGCGGGTCTTCAAGGCGCGGGTAAGACGACGTCCGCCGGCAAGCTTGCCAAATGGTTGAAAGAGCATGAGCGCAAAAAAGTGCTCCTCGCCAGTACCGACGTTTATCGGCCGGCCGCGATTCTGCAATTGGAGCGGCTCGCACAACAGCTGAGTGTCGGCTTTTATCCCTCCGATCCTAAAAAACAACCGGTTGCCTTGGCGCGCGAGGCGCTCGAGGAGGCGAGGCGTTCCTTATATGACGTGCTGATCGTCGACACGGCCGGTCGCCTGCACGTCGATGAAGAGATGATGGGCGAAGTGCGCGAGATCAACGCCGCCGTACGTCCGACCGAAACGCTCTTCGTAGTGGACAGCATGGCCGGCCAGGATGCCGTCAATGCCGCGAAGGCGTTCGGGGCTGCGCTGTCTTTAACGGGCGTGATACTCACGAAAACCGATGGCGATGCGCGCGGCGGCGCCGCTTTATCCGTTCGGCAGATAACGGGGCAGCCCATCCTGTTCATGGGCACGGGCGAGAAAACCGAGGCGCTGGAGCCTTTCCACGCGGAACGCGTCGCTTCGCGAATTCTCGGCATGGGAGACGTGCTCTCGCTGGTCGAAGACGTGACCCGCAACGTCGATCGCGAGCAGGCCGAAAAGCTGGCCCGCAAACTCAAGAAAGGGAAAGATTTCGACCTGGAAGATCTTCACGATCAACTGCAACAAGTTCAGAAGATGGGGGGCATCGGCGCGCTGATGGATAAGTTGCCTGCAAACCTGGCAGCGAAGGCGGCAGCGGGCGCTGGACAGGCGAACGAGAAGGAGATCGTTCGGCAGGTGGCCATCATCCGATCCATGACGCCACGGGAGCGCCGTTACCCGAAGACAATAGATGCTTCTCGTAAGAGAAGGATCGCTTCGGGGTCGGGAGTTCACGTCTCGGAGGTGAACCGGCTGCTCAAAAGTTACCTGCAAATGCAGAAGGTCATGAAATCAATGACAAAGGCAGGTGGGTTGAGCAAGCTGATGCGAGCCTTTGGCGGCAGGATGCCGATGGGGTAGGAAACGGGAGAGACGCGGATGGCCGATAGGCGACCGACGACAGGCGTGGCGCTCCGTTCTGACCCTATCCGCCATCCGCTATCCGCTCTCCCTTACCTAGACCATCGGCATCCTGCCGCCAAAGGATAGCATCAGCTTGCTCAACCCACCTGCCTTTTTCATTTATGTCATGACCTTCTGCATTTGCAGGTAACTTTTGAGCATCCGGTTCACC
>JAICPY010000043.1 GCA_025929585.1 Steroidobacter sp. | reverse complement strand
TCGATGAAGTCGCTCTTGAAGTAACGCTTCGTTGCTAAGTATGCGAGCTCCTCTTCAGTGAAGCTCAACGAACAGAGATGATCGAGCTGAGCCTCGAGGTCGTTCTTCAATTCGGCAAGCGGGTACGCTGGCTCATCGCGACACACGAACTGATACAGCGCGCGATTTCCCGAAAAGGAATGCAGGTAGGCCTGCAGCATCGTGAACTTGTATAAGTCCGTGTCCAGGAGCGAGCGAATCACGGGATCCAACATTCGATTCTCCTCAGTTGCCCGCCGGTGAAAGTTCGCGCAACGCCTCAGTGGTGGTCATCACTCTTGCCCCGAATCCAATCGCGGCTTCGAAGAATTTGTCTGCCGCATTCTCGAAGCCCGATACCGGACTCATGCAATCACGCAGGATCGCGATCCGGCGCCTTTGCTCCAAAGACATATCCTTGAAGAGATGCTCCATGGTCGCCGCGACACAGTGACTCGCGGCCTCACCTGCCACCAGCAGCAATCCATCGGCCGGCCGAGCGCGGCTCAACAACCGATGATTGGTCTGCGTTTGTGGGTCGGCATCGCTTGGGACCTCGGCCTGCACTGCGCTGTACTGTTCGGTCATTGGATTCATCCCCTTCAGAACGCGAAACGCCGGCCGCTGCGAATACTCCTCCCACTGCGCAATCGAAGCTGCCACTGAAGCATGAATGTTGTGTCCCCAGGTTCCGAGCACGCAGTGAACCGGCCACACCATCAATCGATACCGACCGCCCTGCTCGAGAGCATGCAAGTAGGCAAGCACCTCAGGCATCAAATGCTCATCGCGGGGGCGAAACTGGCCGTCGCGAACCTGCTGCTCGGTGATCTCAGTGAAAGGTGCGACCGGCTCCGCGTGATCCTTGAGCCAGAAAGTCGTGCGTTCGATTCCTATGGATGCATGCGAGTCCAGTGTGACGATTACCTCCGAGATGTTGTTCCGCGCCGCTGCGATGAACTGGGCGAGCCGCTGCATGTCTGCGTCAGCACCGCTGACGGGTAACGCGGCGCCGGGAATGTCACAAAAATCGTTCTGCGGATCGATGATCAACATACGTGCTTTCATGTCGGCTCCGGGTCTCGCTTCGTGCTATTTCGCACTAACTATAGCAGAGCCATTCCGCGAAGCAAGGCTGCATGCAACCGGCAGCACCTATCAAACTCTGGTGCCGTTGACTATATTAGTGCTCTAACGCACGAAGAATTATGCAAAACGGACACCCTCAACCGATTGTAACCGTCGATGTAGTGCTACTCACACTGAAAGACGGTGCCTTGCAGGTGGCCCTTTCTCAACGTGAGCACCCACCGCACCCCGGCGAATGGACTCTGCCAGGCGGATGGGTACATGTGGATGAAGACGAAGATGCGCTCGCCGCGGCGGTGCGCATTCTAAAATCCAAGACCGGATTGCAAAGTCCCTATCTGGAACAGCTGCAAACCTTCGCGAATCGACATCGCGACAGCAGAGGGTGGTCCGTCTCGATCGCTTACTATGCCCTGGTCCCGTATGAGCAAGTCCACGAGCGATTGTCGGTGCCAACGCGATCGAAGCCCGGAAAAAATGACGCTACACATCCGCGCATCCAGTGGCGAGGCGTTGATTCGATCCGTTCCCTCCCCTTCGACCATCAAAAGATTCTCGAGACAGCCGTCTCTCGCGTGCGATCCAAGACGTTGTACTCCTCGCTTCCAATCCACCTGATGCCGAAGATCTTCACCCTAAGCCAACTGCAGAACGTGTATGAGCAGGTGCTGGGTAGCTCTCTGGATAAGCGAACTTTTCGCCGACGGATCGAGGAGCTCGATCTGGTCGAACCGATCCCAGGCGCATTGGAACAAGGTGGCGCGCACCGCCCAGCGCAATGCTATCGGGTAAAACGCCGCCATGGCCGCGAGCTTGCGCTCGCAGAAAAGAATCTTCGCTGAGCTGTACTGCCACGTGCGCTCGCTGCATTCTTCATGACATGACGAGCACTGACATTCCCTCCTCGACGAATGTTCGAGGGATTCTGGCGATGCTTGCGGCCGTCGCGACATTCGCCGTCATGGATGTGTGCATCAAGCGGCTCGTGGAAACCTATCCGTCCGTGCAAGTCACTTTTCTTCGAGGCATCTCCTCCATACCGTTTTTGCTTGCTGCGACGGGCGTCTTCGGTCAATGGCGCGACCTCATACCCCATCGCTGGTTGCTGCACTTGGTAAGAGGCTTTCTCTCTTTCATCGTGCTGTGGCTGTTCGTATACGCGGTCAAGTTTCTCTCTCTTGGCGATGCATATTCCATCTTCATGTCCGCGCCCCTGCTGATCACCGCATTGTCGGTGCCGCTACTAGGCGAGCGCGTTGGTTGGCGGCGATGGACAGCAGTTCTTACAGGCTTGCTGGGTGTGATGGTGATGCTGAAGCCGAGCGGCGGCGGCTGGATCAGCATCGGTGGTTTCGCCGCGCTTGCAGCGGCATTCGGCTATGCGGTGAATGCGATCACGATACGGATGCTGAGCCGCTCCGATACGGGTGCGGCCACGATCTTCTGGTCGTTGTTGGTTCTAACCGCCATTAGCGGCATCGTTGCGATTGCAACTTGGGTGCCGCTGCAAGAACGCCATGCAACCTGGATCCTCAGTCTCGGACTCAGTGGCGCATTCGGGCAATACTTCATCACGTATGCCTTTCGACGTGCCGCACCTTCCGTACTCGCGCCTTTGGAATACACCGCACTCGCCTGGGCGATGTTGTTCGACTACCTGCTGTGGCTGGTCGCTCCTTCAGCGCGAATGCTGATCGGTGCCACGATCATCGTCATCAGCGGCGTATATGTGTTTCGGCGGGAGAGAACGGCCGTCGTTAACGGTTGACGTTGGCGTTTGAAGGCCAAACTCCTGCTGCCTCCGATGCCCCAACCTCTGACCTCTGACCGCCAACTGTCAACTGTCAACCGTCAACCGTCAACTATCTATCAGCGTCCTTTCCATCTTGATGTCGCAGCGTGCGTAGCGTGCATCAGTGAGCGGCATCTCGACGAAGCCATACTTCGCATACATCGTCAAGGCAACCTTCAGCGCGCGCTGCGAATACAGGATCACGCTTGGTGCGCCAAGATCTTTCGCAAGATCACATGCAGCCTCCAGCAGTCGCTTGCCGTACCCTCGGCCTTGCCACGGCTCATCGACAGCCATTTTCGTAAGCTCAAAGACGCCGCCCTCTTCCGGCTTTAGCGCAACCGTTCCAACGATTTGGCCATTCAATCGTGCGAACAAGATTTGCCCGCCACCGGCGAGAATTTCCTCCTCCGGGTTGCTGAGCACTCGTTCATCGATCGGCTCCACGCGGAAATAGCGGTTCAACCATGCGATGTTCAATCGTTTGAAGGCATCTGCGTATTGCGGTTCAAACCCGATGATCTCCAAGCCATCATCGTACGAACGCAAAATGCGTGACTCAGCAGGGGTCTCTACCAACGCCATCGTTCTGCCCTCTGACTATCGCTGCCGCGCCAGCGATAGGTTGCTTTCTACGCAGCCACATCGAAGGCCGCCAATCCTGGAATAAAACGAGCGCGACGCCGCCCAACACAAGGACCGCAGCCGTCAATGTCAGGGCTGTGATCTTCTCGTCCAGCACTGCAGCACCCAACGCTAGTGCGACGACAGGGTTCACGAGCGCGTACGTCGTAACCTTGGGTGCCGACACCCGCGTCAGTAGCCATAGATAGCAATTCAACCCGATGAGACTTCCGAAGACGATCAGGTAGCCAAGTGCGAATACCGAGCTCAACGAAACGCGCGACAGATCGACTTCAGTCCATTCGGCATCGAAGATGGACAGAGACAACTGAAAGAGGCCACCGAACAGCATCTGTGCGCACGTAAAGCTAAGCACGTTGCTCATGTTTGCGTGCCGCTTCTGCACCAGCGTTCCGAGACTCCAACCGCAGATCGCCGCAAGCAATGCAACCAAATGAATCACATGCACATCGCCTGAAAGCGTGTGGGTGTGCATCACGATAGTCGCAACGCCAGCGATCGCGATGCCGGTGCCTGCAAGCGCCATTCTGGTCGGGGCGCGCTTGCTGAAGAATGCCCAATCCAACACGAGTACCAACACGGGGACCGCTGTGATGATCAAAGCAGCGATACCGGATGGAATCCCTTGCTGGGCCCAGATGACGAACCCATTGCCGATACCCGATAGCAACACGCCTGTCCAGGCAGCGGCAATGAGATTCACACCAGCCAGGGGCTTCGCGTGCCGAGATCGCAGCCAGGCGTACATCAAAGTTCCAGCAACTAAAAAACGCACTGCACCGGAAACGAACGGCGGCAGCGTCTGCAACGTAATCGCAATCGCCAGATACGTCGTACCCCAGATCAGATAGATACCGGCAAACGCTGCAACGATCGGCAGCAATTTGAGCACAACGGGATTCGACGATGTATTCATGAGATCACAATGCCTGCGTGACTAGCCAGCAGTACAGATTCAGGTAGACTGGAGGTGAAGGGGTACAGTTGGACGGTAGTCTGCAGGGGGTGCAGTCCACAGTCTTTGGCCAGAACGCACGAGCGTCTTTGCTGGCCGTGGACTTCGGACTGAATAGCTGCAGACTAAGGCTCATGTCTTCCCAAGCTCCCCTACTCTACGAACGCGTTGCCCGGCTGGTCGAGACGCAGATCTCGATGGGTGCGCTGCGAGCGAACGATCGGATTCCGTCGGTGCGTTCGATGAGCCGCACTGCGAAAGTGAGCGTGTCCACCGTCGTTCAAGCGTATGTGCATCTGGAAAATATCGGCTTGATCGAAGCACGGCCGCAATCGGGTTTCTATGTTCGCGCGCCGAGTGCGCAATCGCTGCCGCAGCCGCGGCCGAAATTCACGCGCTCGAAGCGGCCAGTGTCCGTTGCAACCGAAGTGCTCGATACCTGCCGGGAAGCGTTGACGCGAAAGGATGTCGTCCCGTTGAATGGCGCATTCACCTCTCCGACGCTCTATCCGAATCAGCGCTTGAACAATTTGATGCGCGAGGTTTTGCGCGACCACCCGATGAATGCAGGCGAGTGCCTGCTGCCACCGGGACTCGAAGAGCTCCGACGCCAAATAGCCAAGCGCATGGCGCTGGGCGGCGCGCCTGTCGATCCATCGCACGTCGTCATCACCGGCGGAACGATGGATGCGATTACGCTGAGTCTGCAGGTGCTTTGTAGACCGGGTGACACGGTGCTGGTCGAATCGCCGACCTATTTCGGTCTGTTGCAGGCAATCGAACATCTGAGTCTGCGCGTCGTCGAAGTACCTAACGTTCCCGGCCATGGCATCGATGTCGAAGGCATTCGCAGCATCGCTCGGACGGCGAAGATCGCGGCCGCTGTCTTGATGCCGAACTTCAACAATCCAACCGGCAGTCTGACTTCCGATGAGGCAAAGCGAGAGATCGTCGAGGTGCTGAGTACGCTCGATGTGCCCATCATCGAAGATGACATCTACGGCGATTTGCACTATGGAAGCTCGCGGCCGACGTCTCTGCGCGCGTTCGATGAAGCCGGACTGGTGATCTCGTGCGGCTCGGTTTCCAAAACGATTGCGCTGGGATATCGGATCGGCTGGGCCGTCAGTCCGCAATTCCACGCCGAGATCGCACGCGCCAAATTCTTTTCCTCTGTTGCCTGCCCAACGCTGCAACAACTGGTCCTCGCGCGCTACTACGCCAGCGGCGGATACGATCGATACCTCAGAAAAGTCCGCTCGGCCCTCGCCGCCAACTCGCAGCAGTTCATCGAGGCGATTGCTCGCTACTTCCCGAACGGCACGCGAGCCGCGCGTGCCGCCGGCGGCGTCGTACTGTGGATCGAGTTGCCGCAGAACGTCGACGGCACGGAGCTGTTTCGAACTGCGCTCGCAAGCCGCATAGGCATCGCGCCGGGGATCGTGTTCTCCGCTAAAGCCGACTACCGAAATTTCATTCGCGTCAGCTGCGGCCTGCCTTGGACCACCACATTGGAACGAGCGCTCGAAAAACTCGGCAAACTCGTGACGGAGATGGCGAAGCACTGATGCACGTTTGTTCACGAACACACGCAGCGGCTGCATCGATTTCAATCACGATGCAGCCGCTTCTGCGCGCGCATCCGAGTCACTTCCGAATGCCCAGTTCTAACGCCGCATACTTTGGCAGCGGTTCCTCGAGCTCGATCTCCGCGACAATCACATCGCCTTTCGGTGTATGCGCGTGGAGCGTCGAGCTTTCGACCGCACCCAAAAACGCTGCATTGAGGAGCGAGGCCGTCGCGAACGCGAGAATGCCACGCACTCTATTGCTGTCGAGCGCATCGCCATAAGCCAGCGCTTGCGCCGTTTCCGCCTTTGTCAGGCCGGGCTGTCGCCCCGCCAAAGCTAGATCTGACTTGGTCTTTGCAAGAGTAATGAAGCTCCATTCGTCCATTTCTAGTCTCCTCGTCCAATGTGATCAGTGGTAATGGAGACGTAGCCTAGAGCTGGCGCTTGCTCGCGAAAAGCGATAGTTTGTGCCTCGGATCTATGACTGAAGGTCATAGATCCGAGGTGATGGAGGTGATGGACGTCAGAGAACCAGAGAGATCGCAGGAAGCAGAGATCTACCCTAGATAGCCACAGCGCCTAAATCGCGTGGTCCTTTCTGACCTCCATCACCTTCATCACTTTCATCACCTCTATCACTTCCCTTCCGCCATGAAACGCATCCCTGTGGGCCCCCTTCGCGCTTTCGACGTCGCGGCTCGTCACCTGAACTTGAGCGCGGCGGCAGAGGAAATGAACGTGACTCACGCAGCAGTGAGCCGCCAAGTGAAGCAACTTGAAGAACGACTGGGAGTGAAACTTTTCGAGCGGCTGCCCCGCGGGCTCAAGCTCACCGCACATGGTGCATTGCTTGCGGAAGGCACGAGGCAAGCGTTCGACAGGCTGGCCAGCGCAATAGAGGATGTCTCTATTCCCGCCGTTCGGCGCAAGCTCACGATTTCCACGTTCGCATCGCTCGCTGCGAGATGGCTGATGCCGCGCATTCGCGGCTTTGCCGAACTGTTTCCCGACGTCGATCTGCAGGTCGTCACGGATACCCGCCTGGTCGATTTTGCGCGCGAGGATGTGGACATCGGCATTCGCTTCGGCACCGGAAAGTACACGGGACTGCACGTCGTTCCACTATTCAAGCCTCAAGAGATCGTGGTGTGTTCTCCGGCTTTGCTGAAACGCGGACCGCCGATTCGCACCTATGCGGATCTCAAAAATCACACGTTGCTGCACGATGACTCTCACCGCGCATGGACACGTTGGCTCGAGGCGGTCGGTGCAAAAGGTGTGGATCCTCGACGCGGGATCATCTGCGGCGATCGCAATGCCATGCTGCAAGCCACCCTGGAAGGTCAAGGCGTGGGGTTGGCTTCCGAAGTCTTTGCTGCCCTGGATCTCGCAGCGGGCAGGCTTGTGAAGGTCTTCGACGTCGAAGTTGCGTCGCCTTTTGCGATCTACGCCGTGTGCCTGCCTCGCCGCCTCAATGACCCAATAGTCGCGGGCGCGATGGATTGGTTGTTACGCGAAGCTCAAACATCACACGACGCGCATCGACCCGCGCCATAAACTTTGCGCCATAGCGCCAGCGGACAAGAAACTCTGGAGCAGTGACGAAGGGAGATCAGCACTGTCACGTACTTGCTTGTTCATCCGTCAGTTCGCTATTTCTCTTAAGCTTCGTCCTCGTCTCCCGCGGCATCGTCGTCTTCCATGTCTTCGAGGTCATCCTCGTCGTCGGCTTCTTCACCGCAATCCTCACCTAGCCAGCGGCCTTTCATATCGGCAGTGATCTTCATCGCGGACGATCCTTCACCAACAGAGAGGTTTAGGTCCCCGGTCATTGTCTCGGGCGTTGGGGTATGAATGCGCAGGGTGCCCGAACCCTGATACTCGCCGGTACAGGTGAGCTTCACCTCTTGCAGTGTCTTCGTGCTTTTGACGATCTCTTGCTTGCAGTCATCCGGGTTAGCGGATTGAAACGGCTCCTCCAGATCGCGATCGGTGATGCATTCGCGCGAGGTGTCGGTCTGAGATTGGCCGCCACTACTTTGCTTGATCTGAGCTTCCAGCTCGGCGCGCTGCTCCGGCGATAACTGCTCCAGTAGCTCCTTCGGCAACGGTGGCATTCCAGCCATGTCCGTTGTCGCGGTGATCTCCCAAAGACCTGTTTTGATGTTCAGTCGATCGGCCGCTGAAGCAGCTAGAGGTAAGAGCGCGAGAGCGGCGAGTAAGAGGCGCATTTGAGCTCCAAAATTTCTTCCCGGAGAACTTAACGATTATACGGCGAGCCCGAGACGGCGGATGCGGGAGTGATTCTAGGGCTTTAATGGCTTTTCGTCGGCGTCGAATGCGACGGAACGTCCCCAAGATCCGAAGCGTTCCTAGGTACTCTTTGTACACCGGAGGCGCTGCGTGGCATCGCGAAAACTTTCGACGTATCGCTCGATGCGGGACTTCAGCAAGACCGCGGAACCGAGCGGCAGGCTTCCGGTGAAATCCTCCCAACGGCTGCGCTACGTCATACAAAAACACGCAGCCACGCGACTGCACTTCGACCTGCGGTTGGAGCTCGACGGAGTGTTCAAATCTTGGGCAGTGACCCGCGGGCCTTCGGTGAATCCGCAAGACAAGCGATTAGCGGTGGAAGTCGAGGATCATCCGCTCGACTACGGCGATTTCGAAGGCACGATCCCCAAGGGTCAATATGGTGGGGGCACCGTGCAGTTATGGGATCGCGGGTTTTGGGAGCCGATCGGAGAGCGATCCGCCGAGGAGCAGCTGAAGAAAGGCGAGCTGAAGTTTCGCTTGGACGGCGAGCGTCTGCACGGCAGCTACGTGATCGTGCGGATGAAAGGCGATCGGTATGGCGGCAAGCGTACAAATTGGCTGTTGATCAAACATCGAGATCAGTATGCCGGCGATGCTGCGACGGCCGAACAGATGATGGCGGAAGACCGTTCGGTCGCCTCCGGCAGAGCCATGGCGCAGATTGCCGAAGGCAAGGGCCGCGGGCCCAAACCATTCATGTTGGACACGCGCAAGATCGCGCGGCCCGATGCGATCTGGAATTCCAAAGACGCGAGTAGCGAGGATCCTGTGGCAAGAGCTTCCAAACCCAAAGCAGTTCGAGCAGTGGCAAAGAGCTCGACGTCAGCCAAGACATCCCGCACTAGCAAGCGCGCAACCAAGCGTGCAGCGAAGATGCCTGAGTTCATCGAACCCGAGCTGTGCAAATCGGTCGAGCGTCCTCCTCAAGCAGGTCCGTGGGGCCACGAAGTGAAGTTCGATGGTTATCGCATGCAGCTGCGCGTGGAAGCGGGTGAAGCGGTGCTCAGGACACGCAAGGGCTTGGATTGGTCGGTGAAATTTCCAGAGATCTGCGCCGCTGCCGGCAAGCTTCCCGACTGCATCATCGATGGCGAAATCGCGGCGCTCGATGCCAGCGGTGCGCCGGATTTCGCTGCGCTTCAGGCAGCTCTGTCCGATGGTGAAAGCAAGGATCTGATTTTCTTCGCGTTCGATCTGATGTTTATCGAAGGCGAAGACTTGCGAAAGCTGCCGTTAGTCGAACGCAAGCAGCAGTTGAAGGAGCTTCTCGAGAAGCAATCCCGAGCAGTGGTGAAGCTCCTGCGATACGTAGAGCATTTCGAAACGGCGGGTGATGCGGTGCTGCAGTCGGCGTGTCGCATGAACCTGGAAGGCATCATTTCGAAGCGCTTGGATGCACCGTATCGCTCGGGACGCGTCGGCGACTGGGTAAAAGCAAAGTGCCGCGCTGGGCACGAAGTCGTGATCGGCGGTTGGACGCACGAAGATGGACGCATGCGTTCCTTATTGGTTGGCGTTCATCGCGGCAAGCACCTCGTCTATGTAGGACGCGTCGGCACAGGCTTCGGTCGCGGCAAGGTGGATCGACTGCTCCCCAAGCTCAAGGCCGCCGCGAGCGAGACGAGCCCATTCGGTGGCGAGAACGCGCCGCGCAAGCAAGCCGATGTACGTTGGGTCAAGCCAGTGCTGGTCGCTGAGATCGAATTCGCCGGATGGACAGGGGGCGGCAACATTCGACAAGCGGCTTTCAAGGGACTGCGCGAAGACAAACCTGCAGGCGAAGTCAAAGCCGAGAATCCCGCGCCCGTAGAGAGCATAGAAACGAAGGAACCGGTGCCGAAGGCCAAGAAGTCCATCAAGCAAGCTCGCTCAGCACGTTCGAGATCCGCCAAGACGAGCGTTGCGAGCACCGCTGGAACTAGCTCTGGTCCATCCATCGTCATGGGCGTTTCGATCTCGAAGCCGGACAAACAACTCTGGCCACACGCCAACGACGATACGCCCGTCACGAAGCTCGATCTTGCCCGCTATTACGAACAGATTGCCGATTGGATTTTGCCGCACATCGCGGGCCGGCCGTGCTCGATCATTCGTGCGCCGGACGGCTTGGGTGGTGAGCAATTCTTTCAGCGACATGCGATGCCTGGAACATCCAATCTGCTCACGCTCACCAGCGTGTCAGGCGATCGCAAACCCTATCTGCAGATCGACCGAGCCGAAGGTCTGATCGCCGTCGCCCAAACAGCGGCCGTCGAACTGCACCCCTGGAATTGCGAGCCCGGAAAGCCCGAGATACCAGGGCGCCTCGTCTTCGATCTCGATCCCGGGCCTGAGCTGACGTTCGATGACGTGATTGTCGCTGCTAAGGAATTGAAGGAGCGGCTCGAGACATTGAGCTTGATTACGTTCTGCAAATCGACCGGCGGCAAGGGACTGCATGTCGTCACGCCGTTGGCACAGCCGAAGAAGGGTTCGCTCAATTGGCCGGAAGCCAAAGCGTTCGCACAAGGCGTGTGCGCGCAGATGGCCGAGGACAATCCCGACAAATACTTGATCAACATGTCGAAGAAGCTGCGCACCGGCAAGATCTTCCTCGACTATCTACGCAACGATCGCATGTCGACCGCCGTTGCGCCTTTCTCGACGCGAGCGCGCGAGGGCGCGACTGTCTCGATGCCGCTCACCTGGTCGCAAGTCAAAGCCGGCTTGGATCCGAATCGCTACACGATTCGCAGCGTGCCGGCCCTCTTGAAGAAGTACAACGCCTGGGAAGAATATTGTGATAGTGCACGATCGCTAGAGCCGGCGATTCGTAAACTCGTGAGCAGCTCCTCGGCAAAAACGGCCGCGATCGCAAACGCTCCGCGCGCCAAGCGCCGCGAATCGAGCGCAGCGCATCCTGCTTGAAGATCGATGGCCAAGAAAAGCGCCAGCGCTTCGTTTTCTTTCGATATCGCGCCGATGGAAGCGAAACTCGTCGATTCGCTTCCGACCGGAGAGGGATGGCAGTTCGAACCGAAATGGGATGGATTCCGGTGCCTCGCGTTTCGTAATGATGCTGAAGTCGAACTGCGCGCGAAGTCTGGCAAGACCCTGTCGCGGTACTTCCCCGAAGTGGTTGCCGCGTTACGGGCGATTCCCATCAAGCATTTCGTGATCGACGGCGAGCTTGCGATTCCCGCAGGCGCAAGTTTGTCCTTCGACGCATTGCAACTGCGGTTGCACCCGGCCGAAAGCCGGGTCCGTAAACTCGCGAACGAAACTCCCGCAATATTCATTCTCTTCGATTGTCTGATCGATCCCAAGCAACGCAACTTGATGGATCAGCCGCTCACGAAGCGCCGTGAGGCCTTGGAAGCATTCGTAGAATCACTCCCCGCTCCCGGACTCATACGCTTGAGCCCCTACACACGAGATTCAGCAGAGGCGAAGCGTTGGCTGGATCGCTCCGGCGGTGCGCTCGATGGCGTGATCGCGAAGAGGTCCGATGGACCGTACGTGCGCGGCGAGCGTGCCATGATGAAAGTGAAGTGCTTACGAACAGCCGACTGTGTGGTGGGCGGCTTTCGTTATGGAACCGGCAGTAAAGAAGTGGGTTCACTGTTGCTCGGCTTATACGACGAGGCCGGAAAGTTGGACCACGTTGGATTTACTTCCTCGATCCCTCAGCACGAACGCAAGGCACTCACCCAAAAACTCGAGAAGCTCATTTCTCCACCGGGTTTCACCGGCGATGCGCCTGGCGGACCGAGCCGCTGGAGCACGGAACGATCCACGCAATGGGAGCCTCTAAAGCCGAAGCTCGTCGTCGAAGTCCGATACGATCATGTCTCTGGCGATCGCTTTCGTCATGGTACGAAACTCGTGCGCTGGCGGCCGGACAAAGCGCCTCAACAATGCACATTCGAACAACTGCAAGCCCCGGCACGGCCGGGACAACTGATCGGAAAGATTTTGAGTCCCGGCGAGCGGCGCGCGCGTTGAGCTTCCGCGGCATCGAACGTTTGCGGGCAGCGGCTTCATCGATCCGACTGCGAACCCATCTCAGCTTCCTGATCGCCATCTGTGCTTGTCCTTTGGTTGGAGCAGCGGACATCGCCGATGATCTCAACGGCGCTCGAGCGCGAGGGTGCGAAGGCCGAAGCGGCTTGAAGACACCGCTTCGCAAGTCTCAGGCACTCGATAAGGTCGCACGCGAATGGTCACGCGGCGGCCGCTTGCGAGATGCAATCAAGCGCTCTGACTACCGCATGATCACTTCGTCATCGATGTACGTGCAGGGCGCTAAAGAGGAGTCGGCGCTGGTGCGAGCGCTCATCGACAACTACTGCGAGGTAATCGTCGATGCGACGTTCACTGACATCGGGGTGCATCGAGGACCGAATGAAACCTGGGTCGTGGTCGCATTGCCATTCACCCCGCCCAACCCGGGTAATGCAACAGATATCGGCATGCACGCGCTGCAACTCGTCAATGCAGCGCGAACGCGCGCGCGCAAGTGTGGATCAACGGCCTTTAGCGCGGCGCCACCACTCAAGCTCGATCCACTGCTGCAGCGTGCAGCACTCATGCATGCCAAGGACATGGCCGAGCACAGCCGTTTTGAACACATAGGCTCGGATGGCAGCAAACCCGCCGAGCGCGCAACCCGCGCTGGCTATCGATGGCGCAACGTCGGCGAGAACATCGCCGCAGGCGCGCCCGACGTGGAAACGGTCGTGAAAGGCTGGTTGGACAGTCCAGGGCACTGCTCCAACATCATGTCGCCCAAGTTCCAAGAAATGGGCATCGCCTTCGTCGCAGAGCCGAAGAGCAAAGCAAATATCTATTGGGCGCAGGTCTTCGGAACGAAGAGGTAGGCATGCAGCGTGCAAATGATGCGGAGACCAGCGCGCAAATCAACATGGAGAGCGGGTCGTGACTAGCGGGTCGCGGGTAGCAAGAGAGAGGTTGACTCCATATGTAACTACCCGCCGATCACGAATCACGAGTCACTGGTCAACAAGATTCCCTCCCCTGCTTGCGGGGGAGGGTTAGGGAGGGGGCCTCTTTAGCAGCATGCGGCATGCCACACCTCCCTCAACTCACCAACAAAGACGCTTCGTCGTCCCGTTCGCCAACCAACGCATCGATAGGCATTCTCCTGAATTGTGCGACAGCGGCGATGCCGCTGCGATCTCGCTGCGCATCGAGCTGCCACTGCGCATGTTCGACCAGCAATGCAAGCTCAAACGCCCGCCCCAGCGTGATTGCAAGAGCGCGCGCAGAAGCTTGCAACAAAGCAGGATCGCGCGCCGCAGCGAGCCAACTCATTGCTTTGTCGATTGTCACGCTTGCCGCTGCCCCCGCATCTCGAAGTGGCTCCTCTCGCGCTGCGCGCACGCATTCGGCCACACGCGCTTTGAGTGCCGCGATGCCGCTCGCAGGATCGCCTCTAAGCACAGCATCTAATGAAAGTACGTTCGTCGTGCCCTCCCAGATAGGCAACACTTGGGTATCTCGCAACAGCATGGGGATACCGGTGTCTTCTATGTAGCCGGCGCCGCCGAAGGCTTCGATGGCTTCACTCACGACGCTGACTGCTTGTTTCGCAGTCAATAGCTTTCCGATCGGCGTAAGCAGACGCAGTAGCGCCTTCTGTTGTGCGTCGATCTCGCCACTTTCTTGCCGACCGATGAGCTCTACCAATTCGAATGCGAGCAGGAATGCGCCGCGCGTTTGCGCTTCGAGCGCTGCCAGCGTCGTGACATGCAATGGCAAGTCGATCAGTCGTTTGCCGAAGGCGCGCCGCTCTCGCGCATAAGAACAAGCCAGCGCGACGGCGCGACGCATGAATGCAACGGACGTCACGCTATTCCATGCGCGCGTGATCACCAGCATCGGTTCGATCGCGCGAGTGCCATGGCTCGGCTCACCGACGAGATGGGCGCGTGCGCCATCCAAATACAACTCCGCAGTCGGCACTTTGCGCGTGCCGAGCTTATCCTTGAGGCGCTCGACGCGAATCCCGTTGAGGCGACCTTCGGCATCTCGCGTTTCGATGTAGAACATCGCGAGCCCGCTGCCGCCGGGTCCATTGCCTTCCGGGCGCGCAAGTGTGAGTGCCATCTGCGAGGTCACGGCTGAGGTAAACCATTTCTTGCCATACAGGCGCCAAACGCCATGATCATCGCGCGTAGCACGCGTTAGCGAGGCGCCAACGTCGGATCCGCCGGTGGCTTCAGTCATCCATTGCCCGCTCGTCCAGGCCTGCGAAGAATCGCGACTCGTGAGGTGCGGCAACGCACGTTCGATCAGCGTCTCGTTACCCACGGTCAGCAGTGTACGAGCTGCCCCGTCTGTCATGGCCAATGGGCAGGTATAGACGTCGGTCGAGGGATGAAACAGATATACATTGGCGAACTGATGGATGCGAGAGAATCTGCCGTGCTCCGCGTCGTACGGAATTGCAATCAGCCCGCGCATCGATGCGATCTCAGCTGCCCGCGTCCACAACGTCGTGAGCTCGATGCGATCGATACGATTGCCCCAAGCATCCCATTGTGTGAGCTTGGGTTCGTTCGTACGATCCTCGAGTTGCATGCGATACAAATCGCCGCCTGCAAGCGCGCCCATTTCATCGAGATCGGCTTCGATGCCGCCTAGGACCTCGCGCGGACACTTGCGTTGCAGGTAGCCTCGAAGGAACGGATCCTCGCGATATTGATTACCGATACTGGGAGGCGTTTGTATGAAGAGATCGGGCATGAGCCTTACCCGAGCAGTCGTGGTCCTTCACCTTACGTCCAACGATCTGTCCCCCGCAAGGAGCGTTGAAAGTCGCTCGCCGAACCGCACGATAAACTGGTGATGCGAACAGCCGAACTACACACGCGATGACCGAGAACAACCACGAAACCCTGCACGTCGAAGGCGGCCGTCACATCAAGATGTGGACGCGCGGCGTTCCAGTCGAGGACGAAGCCAAGCTGCAGCTCCAGAAGGCCGCTCAAATGCCCTTTGTGTTTCATCACATCGCCGTGATGCCGGATGTGCACGTCGGTAAAGGATCGACAATCGGCAGTGTGATTCCCACGTTGAACGCCATCATCCCTGCTGCCGTGGGAGTAGATATTGGGTGCGGCATGATCGCAGCGAAGACCACGCTCACCGCCACCGATCTGCCGGAAAACTTGGTCAAGGTGCGTTCCGCAATCGAACGTGCCGTGCCGCATGGTCGTTCGCCCGGACGGCGCGATAAAGGATCGTGGGGCGACTCGCCGCCGGACAATGTGACTTCGGCGTGGGAGAAGCTGGAGAACGGCTTCTCGCGTATTACCGAGAAGTATCCGCACCTTCGCAATACGAACCATCACGCTCACTTGGGGACACTCGGCACGGGCAACCATTTCGTCGAGATGTGTCTCGATGAAAATCAGGCGGTGTGGCTAATGCTGCATAGTGGCTCGCGCGGTGTCGGTAATGCGATCGGCTCGCATTTCATCGAGCTTGCGAAGCAGGACATGCGTCAATGGATGGTCAATCTTCCCGATCAAGACCTCGCGTACTTTCCCGAAGGCACGCAACACTTCGATGATTACGTCGAGGCCGTGGAATGGGCGCAGAATTTCGCGAGACTCAACCGCGAAGTAATGATGCAGAACGTGATTCAGGCCGTTCGTCACGCCATTCCGAAGCCCTTTGAGAGTCACATCGAAGCGGTCAACTGTCATCACAACTATGTGAATCGTGAACGTCACTTCGGCCAGGATGTTTTAGTGACTCGGAAAGGCGCAGTGAGCGCGCGGCGTGGCGAGCTCGGAATCATTCCGGGCAGTATGGGCGCCCGCTCGTTTATCGTGCGCGGCCTGGGGAATGAGGACAGTTTTCATAGCTGCAGCCATGGCGCCGGCCGAAAGATGTCACGCGCGGAAGCCAAGAGGCGATTCTCTTTGGAGGAGCATCGCGCCGCGACGGCCGGCGTGGAGTGCCGGAAAGACAAAGACGTGATCGACGAAACGCCTGCCGCGTACAAGGACATCGATGCGGTCATGCAGGCGCAAAAAGATCTCGTCGAAGTGGTGCACACGCTGAAGCAGGTTGTGTGCGTGAAGGGGTAGCTTCTTACTCTCTCCTCATCAGTTCTTACTCTCTCCTCATCAGTCCTTTCTTTCTCCGCGCGCTCTGCGTCTCTGCGAGACTATTCCTGTTTCCTTCGCCCTAGCCCAATGCCACGCCAGTTAAGCTGCCGAACGTTGAGCGCCAGATTCGACGTCCTTTCTGACTGCCAACAGTCGACCGTCAACTGCAACCAAGCGCCCGCGCCCTTACGCTACTTCGCGATCGACGAGCGCGACGACCTCTTGAGCTTCTCGCCATCGCGCGAACACCTGTTCGATGCCGGCGCATTCGTTGCCGATGATTCCCGACATGAGTTGCAGGCCAAGCTCGCGATAACTATCGAATTGGAGCTCGCCGTAGAACTGGTTGGCTGTGCCTGTATTTGGAAAGCTGGGATTGACGCGCCAATACGCATACACATCCGCGCTGAGCAGTTTGCGCAAACGCGCTTTCAAATAGAGAATCTCGCCGCGAGTACCATCCGCATACGTGACGGTGCCAATCAGGTGCGACCGCTCTGCCAGTGCCTCATCTCGCTCGTTGAAGAAGGCGTCGGCGCAAATCTCGATGTTGGCATCAAGATCGGCCCGCGCCCGCTGCACTGCCTTGCCGAGATCCTCGAGTGTTCCCGCCGGATCGGCACCGGCATCGCTGATCACGATATATCGGCATCTCCGACGTAACAGCTCATACACGCCCAGATTCTCGAAATGGCCGCCGTCGGATAGATGAATTTTGGAATCGCTCTCCGAAAGTCCGACACCGAACATTTCACGCAACATGAGCTGATACCAGGCAGGCCAGCGGAACATTCTGGGCGTCTTGCGCGGATTGCTCATCCACACGCCGAGTCGCACGTTGAGCAGTGTCATCAGGAAACTGATCGACCGTGAATTCGTTGCGTAGGTATCAGGATCGACGGCTGCACCCGAGATCGCGAATGCGGTCGCAAGCGTCAGTTTGCCTCCAAGATATTTCTCGGTGCGCCGGTAGCCAGTAGCTTGGGAGCCGCAAAACAGCGGCGTCAAGATCATGTTCTCGCCATTGCGGCTGCGTAGCTTCGGTATTCTGGAGCTCGTCGTGTTCAGCGTGGTGTTGATGATCTGCAATGGCGCGCCGAACCCAGCTCGCGCATCGGTTAGGCGAAATGTCGAGCCATGCTTGGTGTTGTCGGGATTCACATCCGCCTGACCGATCTCGGGCAGGAACGCTTCTGCAAGACGGCTTCGATAGTAGCTGTGCATCGAAACTGCATTGATGTCGCACACCAGCGCAAGCACGAGCGAGGCGAGCAGCCACCATTTGAAAACGTCCGTGGTCAAGAAAGGCGTGTGATGTACGAGGTGATACAGCCCAGTGAGTCCGCCGTACAGCAGCAAGCTCAGCCCGATGATGGGCAACGCCGTGGAGTTGCGACCACGATGGCACGCGAGCCAGATCGAAGCGGTTCCGGTCACCATCGGTCCAAGCCATGAAGCCTGACGCATGACATCTCGCATTCCTGCTTCGCGGAAATAGGCGAGCGCCATTTCCTCCAATCCGGTGAATACAGGAAGCAGACCGATGCTCAGTGCGACGATGCCTCCGGCCAAGAGCTGGCCGAGGCCGCGCCGGAAATAGGCTTCTGCTGTCATGCGGCGCACTGAGGGCAACGCGGTGCTCAGCGCAAATAGCAGGACGGTCAGCAGATAAAGTGCGATCGAGAGTGCGCCGAAGGCGGCGATGAGCATGAAACCGTCGTGCGCGTGAACCGATCCGGCGCCCGGGAAGTGCCATGCCTTGGGCCAGTCCAGCGCAAACCATTCATGACTTGCCAGTCCGACCGCCACCATAAACAGTGGTATCAGCACGAACAGATTCAGAAGCGTGCCGGCAAGAATGTTCGCGGCCAGCGACCAACCGGTTAGACCCTTTCCCGTGATGAGATAACGGCCATGAGCGCGCAACCAATCCAAAACGGTGCCGCGGCCACTCGCAAGCGGCAGGCTGTCGAACCGAGCGATGCCGCCCGGCGCATGAATCGACAACCAAGTGAGGCAAGAGGCGATGTATCCACCGCCTGATACGGAAGATACATAGTCGAACCGGCGCAGGAGATTCTTGCGCGCGAGCGCTTGCAGCACTCCCAGGTTGAATGCTGCAGAACGAATGCCGCCGCCCGACAGCGCCAGTCCCACGAGCGGCGCGTCTGCTGCCTCACCTACCACGGCGCGTCGTTGTTTGATCCATGCGTGCTCGGCTTTGCGCACGTCCTCGAAATCATCGGTGTAGTCCGCGTCCTGTTGCGACCGATTCATAATGTTTGCCCCCAGAGTGTGCACTGTGGAGGCTCGTAGCCTTCCGGCGTCGCCGGCAGATCGCGATGGACCTTCAAGTACTCGACGAGTGCCAAGCGTTCGGCTTCTGTGAGTTTCGGGCCGATGACTCCGCGAGGCAGGGGATGCGCTTTCGGATCGCGGCGATGCTGCTCCCACGTTTGTTGATCGGCGTCGAACCCATGGCCGATATTGCGATTGCCTGGAATGCTGGCATCGAGCCAGAAACCATCGTCATCGTCCTCATCCGCCGGCTTCGTCACGTAGCCGACATGGGTCGGATCGAACTCGCGCCGACCGACGAAGAATTTTTGATCCCTCTCATAGGACGGCGAGAGCATCTGATACAGCGACGGCACCGAACCGTTGTGAAGATACGGCGGCGTTGCCCAAACACCTTCGAGTGGGCGAGGTTTGTAGCCGAGGATCTCTTGCGGCAGATCGAGCGCGCCAAAGCCTTCCAGACACTGCTGAGTTCGATAGTCGATTCCGTAGTCCGCGTAAAAGCGATTCTTGATGAGCAGCCCCATGACGTTGAGCGCGAGACCTTCGCTCAACTTCGTCACGTCCAGTGAAGCTAGGCGATTGTCGATATCCGCGGTCCCATACCGAACGGCTCTGAGCAAGACTTCGGTGTGACAGTCGAGATCGCAGAAGAACTGCGCCCACTCCTCGGGTTTGGACACATCGGGGAGCGGCGACACGGTTTGCGTCAATGCAGCGTCGATCTCTTGAAACACCGCTTGAGGCAAAGAAGGCTCGCGCGTGGCATCGGGGTCCGGGTACTTCTGCAATACCGCGGGCAACGTACCAACGGGCAGTTGCTGCTGTTCGCGCAGACGAATGACTTCGCGCAAGCGGAAGCGCACATCGCGCGCGAGCTCACGCACCAGAAGCGGTCGCAACGTGGCATCCAGATCCGCCTTGCTCAAGCCCGTGAGCGAAAGATCATATCGTCGCTCCATGAATCGTACGGCCGCATTGGGATCGGTGCCGATGTGATCGAGCGGGATAACCTCGATTCGCCACGCGACGTCGGGTGACGGCTTCAAAGGCGCGCTGGCCTGTTGCTCCGCGGCGCTTGCGACGTGCGGTCCGTGACATTCTTGGCAATAGGTTTTGAAGAGCTCGCCTCCGTGAGCCGCCTTTTGTTGATCGATTGCACCGAGCAACTCTTCCGGCCAGCGCGGCGGGGTAAGCTTCTGCAAGGTGTGTTCGATGCGATGCAAATCGGCGATGCGCACTGAGCTGCGATAACGCTCTGTCGCGGGAAGGGCGCGTCCGACGCTGCTGAACCAGGGTGTCACGGCACCCACGCCCAAGGCTTCGCCGATGTTACGAGCCAACGGTTGCGATACGGAACCGTTGTACTGGACCCAATCAAATTTCCAGATGTTCCACAGGTACGGAAAGCTGACCGGTGCATCTCCCGGCTGATAGTTGCCCTCGATCAGATGATCGCCGAACACTGTGTTGCCGATCCGTCCCAGCGCGTCGGTGCGCCCAAAGCCTTCGCGAACCGGATAGAGTTTGCGCAACGGATTGTTCTGCCCGGCGCCGAGCATCGCCTTCACCGTCGTCCATAAAGCGTCCTTCAACTCGGGCTTAGCACGCGGATAGTCCTCGCCGAGTACTTTGCGAGCGAAGCGGTCGAACTTCCACGGACTCGCCGCGGTATTGAGCAGCGCGGCCAACAACTCAGGCGAAAACGTGCCTCGCTTCATATCGGTCAAGGCGTGCATTGCCTGGCCGCCGTCGATGCGAATGGCGGTCGTCTCGCCGTTCTTCGTATAGTGAAGCTCGCCGGTGTGGCATGCGGCGCAGGTGATATCGAGCACGTCCTCGCCGATCGTGGGATCGAAATGCTTCGTGAAGCCTATTGGCAAATGATCCGGATTCGCTTTGCTGGGCTCCGGATCGACGATGAAGCGGTATTGGCGTAAATGCTCTGGATCGGCGAATCGCTCTCGCGAAAGCGGGCGCTCCAGATTAAGAAACCAGGAGTAACGCACGGCACCGAAGGTCGCGCCCTGCGGCATCGAGGCGCCTTGAGGCGTGTAGTAGTAGTGCTCGCGCAGCTCCGAATGTTGGCCTTCACCCCATCCCTGATCGAGCCAGACATAGCGTTGCACCTCTTCGGCGGCGGGCACCGTATGCGCGGGCCAATAAACGAACCAAGCGAACACCACGGCCACAATGACTGCGGCCAAGGCGATCGCCCCCAGTCCCCATTTCAAAAGACGTCGCATCGCGAGCCTCCCTGTTTGTTTATTAGTCTTATGCGCGTGAAGCCGCTTATAGCGGCCAACCCGTTCGCGAAATTACCTACCGGCGGCCCAGATGTCACGGTGCGACTTCACAAACAATTGCGATGAAACAGGACGGCTGGTGATTTCTCCAGCATACTTAATGCCGAGAATTGTCGAACATTTGTTGCGAACCACGGCCTGTGCGATCGAACCCATCGCGCGACTTCGGCCAAAAAGATTCGTAGCGATACCTCGCGGGTGCGAGCTGGAAGGGGGAAGAAGGTATGTCGAGTCTGGGCAGCTCGGAGCGCATCGAGCCCGAGCCTTGCGGCCATCGCGTTGCAGCATCGTTCGCGAGAGGCATTGCGTCGGTTTGTTTGGCGCTCCTGAACGTAACCGCATGGGCTGCGCCGACTGCCTTCGAGCTGCCTCCCGAGCCTGTCGATGTCCGGTCCTTCATCGAGCACGTCGAGTTACTGGAGGACAACACCGGCGAGCTCTCGATCGAGGATGTCAGTCAGCGTTTCGATTCGAGCTTCGAGCCGGCCACGCCCGCAACTGCGAACGTCGGCTTCACCGATTCGGTTTACTGGGTGCGCTTCAAGCTGGCCAATGCGAACGAGACACCACGAAAGGTCTTCGTGCGTCAGACGTATCCGTTGATCGATAGCTTGGACCTCTACGAACAAACTCCAGACGGAGCGTGGCGTCAGACCTCGACCGGAGATCGTCAGCCATTCGCCAGTCGACCCGTCGCGCATCGAGACTTCCTGTTTCCATTGATTGTGCCTCCCCAAGCTGAGGGCATCTATTACTTGCGCTATCGGTCGCAAGGTCCGATCGACATCAGCCTTACCTTGTCGAGCGCAGAACAAGTCATTGGCGCGATCAGCGAAGAGCAAGTTGCTTTCGGCATCTACTTTGGTTGCGTGCTGATGCTTCTCGTGTGGAGCGGCTTGGTTTTTATTGCAGTACGCGACAAAGCCTTCTTTGCCTACTTCGCATACGTCGCCGCATTCGGTCTCTACATGCTGGTGAACAACGGCTTGGCCTTTCAATTCCTCTGGCCAGCAAGTCCGCGCTGGGCAAACACAAGCCTCCTCGTGCTGCTGCACCTTGCGGGGTTCACAGCACTACAGTTCTCCAGAGTCATTCTTCGCTCCAGCGACTACACACCGAAGCTCGACCGAATCGCCCAAGGCTTGCAGCTAGTCTTCGTCATCTCGTTGCTCATCAGCCCCCTGTTTAGCTATGCCGCCATCGTCGTCCCGCTGACCGGGCTCATCATGGTGGCGGTGCTCTACATGCTCTTTCTAGGAACGGTGAGCATGATCTCGGGCTCACGCCCCGCCCGCTTCTACTTGCTCGCTTGGGGCAGTTTCCTTGCGGGATCGATCGTGTTCTTGCTGAAAAACTTCGGCGTCGTGCCGCACACCTTCTTGAGTCAAAACGGTTGGCAGCTCGGCGCGCTCGTCGAAATGATCCTGCTGTCGATGTCTCTGAGCAGCCGCATGAACGAGCTGAAGCATCAAAGCCGCACCGATTCTTTGACGTTACTGGGAAATCGCCGACTGTTCGATGACAAGCTTCCGACCGAATTCGCTTTAGCGCGACATCTGCATCGCCCCTTATCGCTCCTCATGTTGGATATCGATCACTTCAAGGCTTACAACGATCGGCACGGGCACGCGCAGGGCGATGAAGCCATCAAGGTTGTCGCCAACGCCTTGCGCAGGCATACACGCAAACCGTTTACCGCATGCCGCTATGGCGGCGAGGAATTCACAGTCATCCTTCCCGGTGCGGACGCAAGTGCTGCCGAGAACCTTGCGGAACGCTTACGCACCACGGTGCAAGAAGGCCTGAGCGGCGACCTGGCGATCACTATCAGCGTCGGATACGCGTCGCTCTCGCAAGGCCGCTTCGACAGCGAAGACCAACTATTCGAAGGCGCCGATTTCGCGCTTTACTCAGCTAAGCAACAAGGTCGCAACCGAGTCGTCGCCTTCTCGGGCAGGCGCAGTGAGGATGTGAAGGTGGCCGATGCAGCTGCATCGGCGGTTGACGGTTGACGGTTGGCAGTTGACGGCAAGATAAAGAAGTGGCGACGGCCCTTCGACGCGCTCAGGGAGATCGGCGCTGACGGGTGACGGCAATAGTTTGTTTTCTCTTTTCTGCCCGTCAACTGCCAACTGTCAACCGCCAACCTTTTATCTGGCCGTCAACTGCCAACTGTCAACGGTCAACCCATTTCGCTTTGCGCCAGCTCGAGGAGCGCCTTGCCCGTTACTCGATACATCGTCCACTCATCGAGAGGTCGCGCGCCGAGGCTTTCATAAAAATCGATGGCACGTTGATTCCAGTCGAGCACCGACCATTCGAGGCGACCGCATCGGCGCTCGACCGCCAGTCTCGCCAGATGACACAGCAGCGCCTTGCCGCACCCATGCCCGCGAAACGCGGGGCGGACATACAGGTCTTCTAAATAGATACCGGGCTTGGCAATGAAGGTTGAATAGTTGTGGAAGAACAAGGCGAAGCCGGCGGCTTCATCCCCGATGCGGGCGATGATGACCTCCGCAAAGGATCGTTCTCCAAACAAGGATTCCTTGAGCTGCTCCTCAGACGCGGTGACCTGGTCGAGCAATCGCTCGAACTCGGCCAGCTCACGAATCAGCGACAGGATCAGGGGCAGGTCGGCCGCTTGAGCGGGAGCGATTCGGATTGATTCAGCCATGAGAGTTTTGGGAACCCGGTTGCGAGGATCAGGTATCTTCCATTCTTAAGCGAAAGGATATATTTTGGAAGCCAAGGACTTTAGATTCGCCTGATAGATACAAAAAAATCTAACGATGTCTGAAGTGACGAAACTGCCGCTCAACGCGTTGCGCGCTTTCGAGGCTGTCGCAGCTCACTTGAGTTTCACAGCCGCCGCTCACGCGCTAAACGTCACGACGGCGGCTGTCAGTTCGCACATCAAATCCCTCGAAGAATTTCTCGAGACACCGCTGTTCGTACGTCATAGCCGTTCGGTGCGGCTGACCCCTCAAGGCGCACGATTGTTGCCGGGCGTACAGCGAGGCATGGGTGAGCTGACCCGAGCGGTGGACCAGCTCCGACAGGATCGCACGAGCGGGCTGCTGAACATCAGCTTACTCGGTTCATTTCTACAGAAGTGGCTGCTGCCGCGATTGGGAGACTTCTACCAGAAATCTCCGGACGTCGATCTGCGATTCAGTGCGAGCCGCGAGCTCGTCGACTTCATGCACACGGATTTCCATGCGGCGGTCCGCTATGGCGGTGGTCAATGGGCCGATCTTCGAGCGGAGAAGATGCTCGATGATTGGGTATTCCCGGTCGCGAGTCCCGCGTTGCTCGCCAAGCTCGGCGAGATCAGAACGCTGGGTGACCTGAACAAGTATCCGCTCCTGCACAGCGCCAGCGAACCTTGGGTCGATTGGCTACGCCGCGTCGGCGGCGACACGACGCGCGTCGAGCGTGGGCCGGTGATGGATGATTCCGCATCGCTACTCACCGCGGCCGAGCAAGGTCATGGACTCGCGCTTGCGCGCTGGTCGCTGGTGGCCGGCGATCTTGCTTCCGGCCGGTTGGTGCGTCCATCTTCACAAAGTGTCCGGCAACACAACGCGTATTACTTCGTCGCACCCAATCATCATTTCGATCTACCCAAAGTCATTCGCTTTCGCGATTGGCTACGCGAGGTGTGCAGCGAATTCCCGCCGCCGGATGGCGAACGGCTAGAGCCGGAAAGTTAGCGGCCCGAGCGCAGGTGGCCGTCATTGAGGTGGTCGCGGGCGTAACCTGACCAAGATCTTCTCGCAGCGGCGCGGCGGCGTGGAGAACGCAGAGAGATTGAGAATCTTTCCGACGTTCTCCCCGTCGATCATTCTTCGAAGAACTTATACGACCTCGGCTCTATTCCCACTGAACGCCGCTTCCTTGCGTTTGCTCGGCTCAGCCTGCAGCGCGACGACGACACTGATCACTATTAAATAGAGCGGGTACTCCCAGCCGCCGTTCGCATTGCTGAATACCCAGCCGTTGTCGATGTGGGCCCATGTAGCGCCCACCAAAACCGGAACGAGCGCCAGCGAAACGACTCGTGTGCGAATGCCGAGGATCAGCAGCGCACCGCCGATCATTTCCGCCGCAAACACCACATAGGCGAGGAATGCGGGCAGACCGATGGACTCGAAGTACTCTGCGGTGCCATTGAGGGTGTAGATGAAGTATTTGAGTACGACGCTGTGTGCGACGTACATGAGTCCGAGAGAGATACGCAGGAGCGTGGCTCCCGCACGATTTGGATCTGCATTGAACATTGGAGTTCTCCAGAAAGCATCGACGCGATGTGCCGACGATGCGTGATGAGCTGATAAGTGGTGAGGTCTTACTCTTTCTCTATCCGAAGCCCGTTTCGTTCCCAGGCCTCGAAGCCGCCTTCCATTTCCACGACCGGAATGCCGGCCGATGCGAATTCAACCGCGGCAGCGGCTGCCAACTTGCAGGTCTGGCTGTAGCAATAGATGATCGCGGTTCGATCCTTTGTCAGCCCGGCAAGGGTGTGCCATTTGCCTTGCGGCAAATTGATCGCGCCGGGGATATGCCCTGCTTGGTAGTCGCTGGGCAAGCGCACATCCACGACGGTAATCTTCTCGCCCCGCTTGATTTGCCCATCGAGCTCGAACGGCCCGGTCACATACGCCAGCTTCTGCGCGAAATATTCACGTGCCTGGCTAGGATCCTGATTCAACATGGCTTCCACCTCTACTGTTCTCGCGCGAGCCCCATGCTCACGCGGCGTGCGGTAAAGGTAGGCGCCGCGCCCCAATAGATAATCGGGGCGCCCGGCATGGAATTTATTCTAAGAAGCGATGCAGTAACGGCTAGCGCTGTGCGAGCGTCTGGCTAAGATTAGCTGTCCACGTCCACTGAGAATGATGAGGTGACGAAGTGACGACGTAGTGTCTGCCCCCCTCCCTATCCCTCCCCGCTTCGCAAGGGAGGGAACCGGAAAAGGTTCTACTTCCACCCGTCACTCCTCATTTCTTCCGTCTTCCACTTCTGCCACTGTCTTCCCAGTCACTCGTCACCGGTCACCCGTCACCCGTAACTCTCTCACCTGACTTCGTCACCTCGTCACTCTCTCCTATGTCCTCTCTCACCGAAATTTCGATCTTCGTCAAAGTCGTTGAGCTTTCGAGCTTTACCGCCGCTGCGGAAGCACTGGAGATGTCGCAGCCGGTGGTTAGCAAAGCGGTAACTCGGCTGGAAGAGAAGCTCGGTGCGCGACTTCTGAATCGTACGACTAGGCGCTTGAGCCTGACCGAAGCAGGCTCTGAGCTCTATCGACGTAGTGTTCGTGCGTTGGCGGAGATCGAAGATGCCGAACTGGAAGTGGCCAGATTCCAAACCGAGCCGCGCGGCACGCTGCGCGTCTCCGCTCCGATGTCCTTTGCGATCCTTCACCTGGGCAAGGTCGTGCACGCGTTTCACGAGCGCTTCCCCGGCGTATCGATGGAACTGCATCTGGACGACCGGCAGGTCGACTTGGTCGAAGAAGGTTTCGATCTGGCGATCCGGATCGGACGACTGCAGGATTCGAACCTCATCGCCCGCAGACTGATACCTTGCCGCCAAGTGCTGTGCGCTTCTCCTTCATATCTAGCAAAGAAGGGCACGCCCGAACGCCCGGAAGATCTTCTAGAGCACAGCTGCATTGTCTACTCATTGCTAAGCACGCCGCGTGAGTGGCGTTTCACCGATGCACAAGGCGAAACGCACGTTGTCCCGATCAGCGGCGCACTAGAATCGAACAATGGCTTGATGAATCGCGCCGCCGCGATAGCGGGCGCCGGCATCGTGCTGCTCCCCGCGTTCTACATTGGTGAAGAGTTGCGATCCGGCGCACTCAAACAAGTCCTTTCTGACTTTGCACCCGTCGAGCTCGCGATCTATGCGATCTACCCCGAGCGCCGCAACCTGACGCCGAAAGTAAGAGCGTTCGTCGATTTTCTGGCGAGTACGTTTGGGACCGTCGCGCCGTGGAGAATAGGTGACGGGTGACGAGCAAGAACGCGGTAGTTGCACGCGAGTATCTCGCACGTGCGCGTCTGACCTAATGCGACGCCAGCTTTCTTACCCATCACTCGTCACCCGTCACCCGTCACTTCTCACCGCGGCGACCTTACGGCCGCGCATTGCACCAGTTTGATGATCCATCTTCGTGCAGTCGCACCACGCCCGCGCATCATGGTGATGGTTTTGCGCTAAGTCACTGATCTATTTCGCCGCATTTGCGTGGCATATGGCTTGCATTATCGCCCCTAAACAACGGAGCGGTGTATGGATGGCCGAGCGACGCGAATTGAGCTGCTGAACTTTTCGACGATTCCGATGCGCGCTTTCCACATGACGTGGATGGCGTTCTTCGTTTGCTTTTTTGCGTGGTTTGCCGTCGCGCCGTTGATGCCGTTGATTCGCGCGGATCTGTCGCTGACTAAGGATCAGATCGCCAACATCAACATCGCCGCAGTCTGCGTCACGATCTTCGTTCGGTTGCTGATCGGCCCGCTCTGCGATCGTTACGGCGCACGTCTTACCTATACCTGGTTGCTCGCACTCGGCGCGATTCCCGTCGTCGGCATTGCGTTCTCTCAAAGCTACGAGGTGTTCCTGTTCTGGCGACTGTGCATCGGCGCAATCGGCGCGTCGTTCGTCATCACGCAGTTTCATACCTCGACGATGTTTGCTCCGAACGTCGTCGGGGCCGCGAATGCCACCTCGGCCGGCTGGGGTAACGCAGGCGGCGGTGCGACTCAAGCCATCATGCCGTTGATCGTAACCGCGCTGATTGCTGTTGGACTGGAATCCTCCCTTGGATGGCGCGTAGCGATGGTCGTTCCAGGGCTGCTCATGTTGGTCATGGCCGTTGCCTACTTTCGTTTCACGAAGGACACGCCACAAGGAAACCTCGAGGAGCTTGGTACACGGGGATCGGGCGCACGATCGACGAAGGGCTGGGAATCATTCAAAGCCGCCTCACGCGATTACCGAGTTTGGATGTTGTTCATCACGTACGCAGCCTGTTTCGGAGTGGAGCTCACGATCCACAATCTCGCTGCCGTCTACTTCGTAGATCACTTCTCCTTGAACTTGACGACGGCAGGCATTTACGTCGGTTGCTTCGGCCTCTTGGCGTTGTTCGCGCGTGCGCTTGGGGGCATCGCATCGGACCGCTTAGCCCATCGCAACGGTTTGTCGGCACGCGTCACACTGCTGTTTGCGTTGATCTTGGCCGAAGGACTTGGGCTGATGGCCTTCTCGCAAATGCCTACTCCAGGCGCTGCTTTGATCGCGCTACTGATTTTCGGTTTGTTCACGCACATGGCCTGCGGCTCGACGTACAGCTTGGTGCCTTTCATCAATCGCAACGCACTTGGCGGGGTCGCCGGAATCATCGGAGCTGGCGGCAATGTTGGCGCCGTCGCTGCGGGCTTTCTCGTGAAAGGATCGAGCACCACTGAACAAGCGCTATTCATTCTCGGCGTGATCGTCGCAGTCACCGCAGTGTGTGCCCTCGCCGTCCGCTTCTCACACGATCAGAAAGCCGAAGAACGTCGGCTATACGCCGATGCGCTCAACGCGCGCGCGTTGCAGGACGCACCGCCGGCATCGGCGGAAGCGGTTGTCTCTTAAGTGACGAAAGTGATGCAGGTGATGGATGTGATGTAGGTAAGGATCGATTCTGACCTCGATCACTTTCATCACTTCCATCACCTACATCACACAGTAGGTATATACATGACCAAACAGAAACTCCTCGTCATCGGTAACGGCATGGTCGGCCAACGCCTGCTCGAATACATCACGGGAGAATCGAACGATTTCGAGATCACCGTGCTGTGCGAGGAGCCGCGGCCAGCCTACGACCGAGTGCAGCTGAGTGCGTTTTTCTCCGGCAAGAGCGCGCAAGATTTGTCGTTGGTCGAAGCCGATTTCTTCGATAGCAACAACATCGCTCTTCACATGAACGACAAGGCGGTGAGCATCGATCGCGCCGCCAAGCGCGTCACGACCTCGCAAGGGCAAGTGATCGAGTATGACAAGCTAGTGCTTGCAACGGGCTCGTATCCCTTCGTGCCGCCCGTTCCGGGTCGAGATCGACCGAACTGTTTTGTCTACCGCACGATCGAGGATCTTGAAGCCATCCGCAGCGCAGCTTCCGACAGCAAAGTCGGTGCAGTCGTGGGCGGCGGGCTGTTGGGATTGGAAGCAGCAAAGGCGTTGAAAGATCTCGGCCTGCACACTCACGTGGTGGAGTTTGCACCGCGGCTGATGGCGGTACAGATCGATGACGGCGGCGGCCGCGTGCTGCGTCAGAAGATCGCAGAGTTGGGTGTCGGGATCCACACCGGCAAGAACACCACCGAGATCGTGGACGGCGAAGCGGCACGCAACCGCATGCAGTTTGCAGACGGCTCCTCGCTCGAGACCGATGTCATTGTGTTCTCGGCCGGCATTCGGCCGCGCGATGAGCTCGCGCGTGCTTGCGGCTTAAGCGTCGGCGAGCGTGGCGGCATCGTCATCGATAATGGCTGTCATACGTCCGACCCGGATATTTTCGCGATCGGTGAATGCGCGCTTTGGGGCGGCAAAATCTACGGCCTGGTCGCACCTGGCTATCAAATGGCTGCAGTGTGTGCGGCGCGCTTGCTCGGCCGCACGGAACCCGGCTTCAACGGCGCCGATATGAGCACGAAGCTGAAGCTCCTCGGCGTCGATGTTGCCTCGCTAGGAGATGCACATGCGACGCTCGCGAACGCTCGCGCGTATACGTTCGTCGATGAGTGCAAACAAGTCTATAAGAAGCTCGTCGTAAACGAGGACGGCTCGAAGTTATTGGGCGGCATTCTCGTGGGAGACGCGGACGACTACGGCATCTGGCTGCAGATGATGCTGGACGGAACGACGCTGCCCGAGCATCCCGAATCGATGATCGTGCCGAGCTTCGAAACCGACGGTAAGCAATCGCGCGCAACCGGCGTGGCAGCACTGTCCGCATCGGCTCAGATCTGTTCGTGCAATAACGTCAGCAAAGGTGCGATCTGCGCCGCGATCGAAGCTGGCTGCACGACGATCGGTGCACTGAAGTCCTCGACGAAAGCAGCGACTTCTTGCGGCGGCTGCAGCTCGCTGGTCACGCAGATTCTGAAAGCCGAGCTTGCGAGCCGCGGCGTCGCGGTCAACAACAATCTTTGCGAACACTTTCCGTATTCTCGCCAGCAGCTTTATCACCTGGTACGCGTTGGCAAGCTCCACTCTTTCAGCGAAGTGCTGGCCAAGCACGGTCGTGGACTCGGTTGCGATATTTGCAAGCCGACGATTGCCTCCATCATGGCATCGTGCTGGAACGAGTTCGTATTGAAGCGCGACAAGGCGGTCCTGCAGGACACGAACGACTACTTCCTTGCGAACATGCAGAAGGACGGCACGTACTCCGTCGTGCCGCGTGTTCCCGGTGGCGAGATCACGGCCGATAAGTTGATCACGATCGGCGTCGTTGCGAAGAAATTCGGGCTCTATACGAAGATCACCGGCGGCCAGCGCATCGATCTGTTCGGCGCGCAGGTGCATCAACTGCCGCTCATCTGGAAAGAATTGATCGAAGCCGGTTTTGAATCCGGTCATGCCTATGGCAAAGCGGTCCGCACCGTGAAGTCCTGCGTCGGATCGACTTGGTGCCGCTATGGCGTGCAAGACAGCGTCGGCTTCTCGATCGAAGTCGAGAACCGATATAAAGGACTGCGCGCGCCACACAAGCTGAAGTTCGCAGTCTCCGGTTGCACGCGCGAGTGTGCTGAAGCCCAAAGCAAAGACGTCGGCATCATCGCGACCGAGAAGGGCTGGAATTTATATGTATGCGGCAACGGCGGCATGAAGCCGCGTCACGCCGATCTACTCGCCTCCGACCTCGATCGCGAAACGTTGATCCGTTACATCGATCGCTTTCTGATGTTCTACATCCGAACCGCGGATCGTCTGCAGCGCACCTCGGTGTGGCTCGAGAATCTCGAAGGCGGGCTCGAGTATCTCAAGCAAGTCGTGATCGAAGACAAGCTCGGCATTGCGGCGGAGCTCGAAGCCGAGATGGCCCACGTCGTGAACACCTACGAATGCGAGTGGAAGAAGGCGATCACCGATCCGGTCACGCTGAAGCGCTTCCGTCACTTCGTGAACAGCGATCGCGCCGACCCGAACGTCCTCTTTATCGAAGAGCGCGGACAGATTCGACCCGCGACGCCGCAAGAGCGGCAGCAACGTCACAAAGAGGCCGTATGAAATCGAGCTGGACCTTCATCTGCGACCTGGACGAGGTCTTTCACGATTGCGGCGTAGCAGCGCTCGTCGATGACAAGCAGATCGCGATCTTCCGTGTCGGCGATCAAGTGTACGCACTCGATAACTACGACCCGAACAGCGAAGCGAACGTGTTGGCTCGCGGGTTGCTCGGCGACATCAACGGCGAGCCCGTCGTTGCATCGCCCGTGTATAAGCAGCACTTCAGTTTGATCAGCGGCCGCTGCATCGAGGATCCCGATCAATCGGTGCTCGCCTATCCGGCGCGGGTCCAGGACGGCCGTATTTGGGTTCGCAGCACACCGATTCGCGCGGCTCAACGCACGCGCAGGCTCGTCGTGATCGGCAATGGCATGGCGGGCATGAAAGTCGTGGAAGATCTCTTACAGATCGCGCCGACTGCTTACGAGGTCACCGTGTTCGGTGCTGAGCCCCACCCGAACTACAACCGCATCTTGCTTTCGCCTGTGCTCGCGGGCGAGAAGACGGTCCAAGACATCGTATTGAACTCGTTCGAATGGTATCGAGAGAAGG
>JAICPY010000073.1 GCA_025929585.1 Steroidobacter sp. | reverse complement strand
GAAGACCATGAGCAAGAGGCGCGTACGCTGCGGGGAGACCGGCTCGAACGGCGCGGCGGGCGGATCAATGATTTCGAATCTCACTGAGCCGGTCTGCTCTGCCTGTTCCGAGATACGGGCTTTCTCGAGGCGATCTACCAGTGACGTATAGGCTTGCTTCGTGACATCGTAGTCACGATTCAAGCGCGCGAACTCCGCTTCAACTTCCGGAACGGTATCGATCACTTTGCGAAGCTCGGCTATGCGCGTCGTGCCGTCGCCTATCTGCCGATTCAATGCTGCGATCTCGACATCGGTTTGATTCAGCTGTAGCTGGATCTGCTGGTAAACCGGGTTACCGCCAACTCCGCTAGCCATTGCGGCTCGGAGGTCTCCGCGCTGAAGAGCTGCGATCTCGTTCTTCTGGCGCTCCTCCAGTTGAACGATCGTCTCCCGCAACGCCACCACGTCTGGATGCTTGTCGGTGAACCTCAAGAGAAGCTCCTCGAGTCTCCCGCGCGCATCTTGAAGGCGAGTCGCGGTATCTCCGCCGGACGATTCCCCCCCCGACTGCGAGCCGGAAGCGGCGAGAACCGCACTCTCGCCACGTAACTGCGTCGCGAGCGCAGCGCGACGCGAGCTCGCAATGCTCAGATTCTCTTTGAGCTTTCGAACAGTGTCGATTTCAGCCTGCAGGCGCGCGAAGTAGTCGCCTTGATCGCCGGGAACGAGCCCGACATTTTTGCGCTTGAAGTCGGCTAGCCGCGTCTCTGCACTGGAGAGGCGCGCCTCATAGTCGGCGATCTGTTCCTCCAGGAATTTTTGTGCATTCTCGGAGCCTTGGCGCTTGCCGCCAAGCGTGTCTTCAACGAACGTATTAAGGAGTCGATCGACGACTTGTAAGCTCTTTGCGCGGCTACGATCTTTGTACGTGATCGTATAGATGCTATCGGTCTGACCTCTTTTCACCACGCCAGTTTGAATTGAGGTTCTGGCCCGCAACACTTCGATCATCTCGTCGCGCTCGCGCGGATTGGTCACTCCTCGATCGAGCTCGGTCTCTCGGGCCACACGCTCGAGCGCAGGCCGACCCAACAGGTTCTGGCGAACGAAGTTGAGTTGAGCCTCGATGTTCTGTTCGAACGCAAGGCCTTCGACCGTCTGCTTCAAAGCGGTCTGAGTATCGACATAGATTCGCGCCTGCGCCTGATAGACATCCGGCATCATCAAGACAACGAGCCAACCGATAACGGCCACGGCCCATGCGGCGCCCACGGCATACCAGCGGAAGCGCCAGGCATCGCGGACTTGATCAAAGAGTTGTTCGACGACCGGTAACATGGTTCTGATCCGTTAGAAGATGGACTCGGGCACCACGAGCACATCGCCCGGACGCATCGGCAGGTTTTGTTTCATGTCGCCTTTGTTCACGAGATCCTCGAGCTTCACTCGAATCTCTTTGGACTTGCCGTCTTCGTTGCGAACGATCTTCGCGCGGTTGCCGGCGGCGAACTCCGCGAGGCCTCCGACCGCAAGAACCGCGTCGAGCACTGTCATGCCTTCGCGATAGGCAATGGCTTGCGGGGTCGTAACCTGGCCGATGATCTTCACCTGACTGAAGGTGCTCACCGGATTGCTGACGATTACGTTGACCTGCGGTGAACGAATGTAATCCGACAACACCTTCTCGATCTCGCGGGCCAACTGAGTCGGGGTCTTGCCCACTGCGACGACGTCTTCGGCGAGTGGTGTCGAAATCTTGCCATCGGGTCGCACCGGCACGGTCGTCGACAATTCCGGATTGCGCCACACGAACACTTGGAGGGTATCGCCTGGACCAATCAAGTATGAATTCTCATCCACCTTGCTTGCCGCCGGCGGGGGTGCATCGGCAGGTGGCGCTGCGGGAGCGGTGCCTTGCGCGGCGCAAGCAGCGGCAGTGCACGCAAGCCAAAGACCGAAGATGAAAGAACGAAAGCGCTTCATAGCTGATAATTAGAAAAGAAGAAACGTAAAAGAAACCGACACTTACAATGACTCGCGCGCGGCAAGATTATCAAAAACAGGTCCCACCTGGGCGATCGGTGCATGGGAACTGTGAAGCAAGACCAAAGCGATTGCACGAGAACGGCCCTTTTGGCCTAGCGCGGCGCGCGGTGAAAGGGGTAAATCGGTGTAGGCGTGTAAGGTAGGAATCCCTCCAGCCGGCGAAGCCGGTAGCGATCTGGCCCCCCGCACCTCTAGACGTCTTTCACCTCTGCCACCGCGCAGTGAACCAGGTAACCGAGGTGTAGGCGTGTAGCGTAGGAGTCCTTTATAGCGGGCCAATAGCCAGCGATCTGACCTTACACGTCTACACCTCATCAACCTTTTACACGTCCGAGGGAGCTAGCCTCCCGCGGACAACTGACGCAACAACGTCTGCGCCTCCGCCTTCGACTCGAAGGTCTGAGCCGAGTTCGTGATCTTGCTCAGGATTTCCTGGGCTTGCGGGGCCGACCCCGACTTCGCCAGGGCAGCGGCATAGTGGTATTGCACGTCCGGTTGGTCAGTCGCCTTTGCGGCCTTGCTCAATATCGGCAGCGCCCGCTCGACCTCGCCCTTCTCCAACAAGATCCAGCCGTAGGTATCGGCAATCGCCGCGTTCTCGGCAGCGAGCTGATAGGCGGCCGCCGCGGCCTGCTCCGCGCGTGGATCCCCTTCTTGATGACGCAACCAAGCCAGATTATTGAGCGACATTGCGTCGGCAGGGGCTTGGGAGACGAGCAGCTCATACTCGGCCAGCGCTTTCGCATTCCGGCCTGAAGTTTGATATGCGCTCGCCAGGAGCCGACGAACCGTCACGTCTTCGGGGTGAGTCGCAACCCACGACTCGAGCGGTTGCAGCGCATTCGACGCACCTGCGGCGAGGCGAGCCTGATACAGCTTTACGGAGGTCAACGCGCTGTCGCGCAGCGCGATCGCTCGCTCCAATGCGACTGCGGCATCGGCGGGACGCTGCAAGGCCATCAATAGCTCCCCTTCCAGCACTAGAACTGCAGGGTCGTTGGGACGCCGTTTCTTGAGCGACTCCAATCGGCTGAGCGCCGCTTCCGGCCGTTTCGCTTCAACATCCAGGAACGCATTCATTGCCGCCGCTGGCAGGTATTCGGGTTGGATTGACAGTGCGCGCGAGGCTGTCGCACGTGCTGCCTCCAGATTGCCAAGTGCGCGCTCTGCACGCGCTTGGTTGATGAGATAGGTGACATTGCCCGCATCGGCCGCTGCAGCAGCGCGAAACGCGTTCAACGCAGCGTCTAGTCGACCGAACTGTAAGTACATCGTGCCAGCCGCGTTCTGCACTGGCGCTTTGTCTATCGAGACCTCCAACGCTTGAGCGACCGCCTCCTCTGCGGCCGAAGGATTCTTCTGCTGCAAGTGCAGGCGCGCAAGTGCGAGTCGCGGCTCGACAGCCTTCGGCGCGCGCTTGATCAGCTCGCTCAGCCAATCGATCGCCTCGGAATTCTTACCCTGCCGCATCGCAATCTCGGCGAGACCTAGATGCGCTGCTGCATTGTCCGGATCGCTCTGCAGCACTTTGCGATAGAGGCCATCCGCGACTGAGATCTTGCCGGCGGACACTTCCAGCCGAGCCGCGTTGAGTGAGGTCAGCGTGTTCTTAGGATCGACCGCACTGGCCCGCGCCAATGCCGAACGCGCACGCTCGAAGTCGCCACGCCGCAGAAAGAACGAGCTCGCGAGATTCAATATGGCGACGTTCCGCGGATGCGCCTTCAACAAGGCTTCGACTTCTTGTTGGGCGGCTGCAATCCCTTTCGAGTCCGCCAGCGCCGCAACGAGCAATGCTTCCTTTGCGACGTTGTCCGGTGTGCTTTCGATCTGCTTCAGCAGCGCTACGGCCTTGTCGCTATCGCCCGTTCGCAAGTAGGCATTTGCGAGCTGCAATTTGAGCTCAGGCTTATTCGGATGCTGCTGAACAGATCGCTCGAGCAATGCGACTGCCGTCGATTCATCGCCGATGCGAAGCTGCGCGCTGTTCGCCAACGCGTTGACCTCAGCATCGGTATCTTCGCTTTCCAGAGCGGGCACTAGAACGTTCATTGCTTCGGCCGGCTGGTTCATGCGCAAGCGTAGCTGTGCGAGCAACTTGCGCGCCTCTATGTTTGCCGGTGCCTGACGTATCACCTCGGTGAGATGGCGCTCCGCTTGCTGGAAACTTCCCTGCGCGTAGAGCGCAGAGCCCAGAAGCGAACGAGCCGCCACGAAGTTCGGCATTTGGGTCACGATGCGCTGAAGCTCAGCGCTCGCCGCGGCGTAATCCTGCTTCGAAAGCGAAATGCGAGCCGAGAGCAGATTCGCCACCACACTATCGGGCGCCAACGTCGTGAGATTCTTGTGCGCCTCTTCGGCCTTCGGCACATCACCTCGCGCGAGATGGATTTCGACTTGTGCGCCAGTGGCGATCACTTTCTGCGGCAATGTCAGAGAGGTCGAGCCATGCTGCAAGGCCGCTGAGTAGGCTTGCTCCGCTTCATCGACTCGACCGCCCTGCATCAGTAAAGAGGCTTGCATGAGCAGCGCACGAGCGTTGCCAGGGTCCTTAGCGATGATTTGCTGCAGTTGGTCGAGTGCTGCTTCCCGATCTCCCCGTGCAGCGAGAACTTCCGCCAGCCCGCGCTGCAGCGCTAGAGAACCTGGCGCAGCTTGCATCGCTGAACGTATCGTCCGATCCGCAGCCTCGAAATCGCCTTGACCGAGCTTCGCCCGAGCCAACAGCAGCGCACGTTGTTCTTCGTTCAACCCGAGCTGCGCGGATGATAACCACTGCTCCAATTCTTTGTACTGGCGTTGCGCCAACAGGATGTCGGCGTTGACCTGTGCGACTGAGCTCGGTTCCGCGCCTAAGTCGAGCGCACGACGCATTTCGGCTTGCGCCGCTTCGGCGTCGCCCAGTTGTAGGAGGGCTTCTGCCAGCAACGCACGAGCACGGCTGTTATCGGGTTCATCTTCGACGACGTTCTTCAGCTCGATGATGGCGCCGCGCTGGTTCCCTTCAGCGAGATACGCCTGCGCGCGACCGATTCGTGTTTCGGTCGAGGTGAAAAGATCACAGCCCGCGAGCAGCAGGAGCGAGAACACGAGAACCGTACATCGAGCGTTGTTCTTCATACCGACGTCCCTAGAATGATCGCTATCTAGCAATACGTTCAGCGATTCGAGAGGTGCGTAAGAATTCTTCGTTGGTCTGGCGCGCCGTTTCGCAATCCGGCTCACACTTGGATCGAACCGCGATCACGGCCGAGGGTGAGACCGCACGTACAGATGTAATGCCGTACCAGATCTGGCCCATCGTCGCGGAGTAGAAAGCGCGCGAGCCAATCTGATAGCGATCCCAGACCACCCACTCGTTGCCTTCCATGTCTTGCGCGATGCGCTCTCCGAATCGATCGTAAATGGCTCTTCTAGGCTTGCGCTCTTTGAAGGTATCGCCGAGCACTGAGTTACCGGCGCTACCAAGCTCTTTACCTTGTCGCTGGTCTTGATAAACGCCAACGAACAGTTCCACCGCGCGATCGGATTCACCGTACGTGCCTTGCAGCAATGCGTCAGCCTGCGAGAACTTCGGATACCAATCGCCTGCAGGCGCCCGTGGCCCGCTCCATTCCCCTGTCATCTCAGGCAGCTCGATAACAGCGGCGCTCAAACTCGACCGAGCCTGAACCGCGCGTGCCGGTCCCAGCCCGACTGCGAACGCTGCCAACGCGATTGCCAACCAAATTCGTCTGCCGGGTGTCATGGCACTCTCTTGCAGATTCCCTTCCGGTTCAGCCGCTGGCTGAGGGATGCGAGATGCGCCATAAAAGAAAACGATCATTGCGATGGCGAACACGACCCAGCCGAAATAATAGTGATCGACTTGGATCAAAAAGCTCTGCATCTCGGTCAAGTGTCCCGCAACGATGATGGTGAACACTCGAATCCAATTCGCCAGTATCGAAAGCACGCCAGCGGCAATCAGTAAGAGAACCCGCGTCTTGAACGTATCACGATTCATCTCGCCATACAGAGCGGCCACCGCGAGTGCGACGATGAAAAAATGCAGACCGCTGCAGCCGCCGGCGATCTCGAACACGCCCGAGGGGATATACACCGTGTTGCCGGCGAAGTACGTTGGAACGCCGAATATCGGCAGCATGGCTTTCATGGCTGCCGTCGTCGCGCCTTGCAGCGCTGAATTCAGCAAGCTCCACACCGGCACGGCGAAATACAGATAAGCGATTCCAAATGCGCACTCGCGTGCGATCGGCCAGCCGCAGATCGTGCACACCGCCATCCAAATTGCGATCGGCAGCAGCGCTTGGTGCACGACCAGCAAGCCTGCTTGATAGCTAATCAACCATAGAAGAGAGAGGAGCGCGAGCGCTATTGCCAACACCGGGCGAGGCGAGAATGGCAATATCGCGAGTCTCGCGCGCACGCGAACGATTGCCCATACGCAAACGGCGAGAATCAAGTACCCATGCGTGTAGGTGAGATTGTCGGTATTGGACCACTCCGCCAGCAATGTCCGAGTAGTAGCCCACATCGCGAGCGCCACACCGATGGCAATCGCGAATACGACTGCGACCCTCACATATCCCAAGGTCGAACTGTCGACATTCGATCGACCCGCTGTCGAGACTTCCTCGGGTGTGGGATCAGCGACGCTCATTTCACATCGCGAATCGCATACTTCTCCATCAAGTCGTAGAGGGTTGGACGACTGATGCCGAGAAGATCTGCCGCGCGGGATAGATTCCCATCAACGATGCTAATCGCTTGCAACACGGCTTGTCGCTCGACGCGCGCGCGCACCGCCTTGAGATTGAAGAGAGTCTCCAATCCTTCCGCTTGTTGTAGACCCAGATCCTCAGGTGTGATCATCACGCCTTCGGCCAGGATGAGCGCCGACTTCACCTTGTTCTCGAGCTCGCGAACGTTGCCGGGCCAGGAATAAGCTTCGAGCGCCGCCATCGCTTCCTCGGTGAAACCGCGTTTCACACGACCTTGCGCGACGCTGTACTTACGCAAGAACGCATGAGCTAAGACCGATGGAGCGCCGCGCCGGTCACGTAATGGCGGCACGGTAATCGTCACTTCACCGATTCGATAATAGAGATCTTGCCGGAACTGCTGGGTAGCGATCAGGGCCTGTAGATCCTTGTTCGTCGCGCTTACGACACGCACGTTGACTGGAATCTCTTGCCTTCCGCCGACGCGCTCGATGACGCGGTTTTGCAAGAAGCGCAACAGCTTCGCCTGCAGCGGCAGGGGCATATCGCCGATCTCGTCGAGGAAGAGCGTACCGCCGTCGGCCATTTCGACCTTACCGACCGTTTGCTTCACGGCACCGGTATAAGCGCCCTTTTCGTATCCGAACAACTCGCTCTCGAGCAGTTGCTCGGGAATGGCTGCGCAGTTGATCGCGACGAACTTGCCTTTGCGCCCGCTTTGATTGTGCAGCGCGCGCGCGAGCAATTCTTTACCCGTGCCGCTTTCACCAACGACGAGAACGGTTACTTCGGCAGGCGCAATCTTCTCGATCATCCGACAAACTTTCAGCATCGACTCATCGGTCGCGATCAATCCCTCGATCGGAGAGGCGATTTGATTCTCCAACAGCTGCCGATTTTGATCTTCGAGCTTATAGATATAGAACGCGCGACCCACGATCAGCTTGAGGACGTCAGTATCGACCGGCTTTTGATAAAAATCGTAGGCACCCATCGAAACGGCGCGAACCGCGTTATCGCGATCATGGTTGCCGGTGACAACGATGACTTTGGTTTGAGGCGCCAGCGTGAGAATGTCCTTGAGTGTTTGCATCCCCTCCGTGACCCCCTCAGGATCAGGAGGAAGTCCCAAATCCTGAAGCACCACGGGAGGTTCGAACCGACGCAGTTGAGAAAGCGCTTCCGCACGCGATGCGGCGAACAGCACTTCATATTCGTCGAAACACCATTTGAGCTGCTTCTGCAGACCGGTGTCATCTTCGACGACCAACAGCTTGAGTTTGTCTTCTGACATGATTCCTATTGTGTGCGCCTACGCGTTCATTTGGCAGCTGCCAAGGCGGGAGAAGCTACGGACGATACCGCAGTGGGCAAAATAACGGAAAAAGTCGTGCCCTGCCCAGGACTGCTCTGCACTTCCACCCGTCCACCCAACTGCCGGACGTATTCTCTGACCTGATACGCGCCGATGCCCATGCCCTTGGACCCTTTGGTGCTGTCGAACGGGCGGAACAGCCTGTCACGCAGGAAATCCGTGTCCATGCCTGCCCCACTGTCTTTCACCGCAAGATGCGCCCCATCCGCGGTGATCGCGACCTCCACCCGAATCGTGCCCGATCCGTCAGTTGCATCTTGAGCATTGCGGATGATGTGTTCGACGACCGAGGTGAGCCGCTCTGGATTGGCGCTTACGTTTACTCCGGCTTCAGCATGCACGCTCGGCTGCGGTTCCCTACCCTGGCATCGCTTCGCCGCTTCGTGCGCGAGTGCCGCCAAATCGACGATCTGCATCCGCTCAGCCTCGTTAGCGCCTCGCAGTTGCTCGATCAACCGGGACATGCGCTCGGCGGCATTCCCGATGGTCGAAATCGCATCGTCGATGAAGTCCGGATTACGCTTATGACGCGCTGAGTTCTCGACGATCAACTTTAGCTGCGCGACCGAGTTCTTCAGGTCATGCATCATGAAAGCAGTCAGGCGATTGTACGCTTCGAACTGGCGGCTCTCCGACAACTTCCTGCTCGCATCGTCCTGAGCAATATGCGTAGCGACGTGGCGACCGACGGTCTTCAGAAGATCTCGATCCTCGTACGTCAACTCAAATGGCGGTGGTGGCTCGTACAAGCAAATGAATCCCACCACCTCTTCCAGTTGCAGCAACGGCGCGACGATCCGCAACTCTGCCGCATCGAGCAACCATTGAGGTACCGCGACATTCGCGTAGTTATCCGGGGAAGCCCTCAACTCCTTGAGATCGATGATCCATTTCGTACGCGCCAAGAACTTCGGCAGATCTTCCTGGGCGGCGATGTTCGATATCGAAGCTAGGACCTCCGGACCCATCGGCCATGCGGCAGCAGGTACAAAGTCGCCTCGATCTTCCTCACGCAGGAACAACATCCCGCCCGGACTGGAGAAAATTTGGGCAATGGCGCGCACGGCCGTCCGACGAACGTCGCGCTCTTCGGTCGAAGATAGCGTTTGAATGAAACGCAACCACTCGATGCGGTAGTCGTATTTGTTGCGATAGAAGTGCTTACTGAGGAATACGGCCGCATACCGACGCAAGGAACCGGACGCAAGCAACGCGGCGAGCGCAATCGCCGCCCCTGCAAAGAAAACGACCTGACCGACACCGCCCCATGCTCCACCGAATTCCCGGACGTAGTAGCCGCCGAGGGCCATGACCAAGAGATAAGCGCCCACGACGAGAAATGTCGTCGAATAGAAAACGACTTGGCGGGAAACGAAGACGTCCAGCGACCAATCAGGCGTGCGTTGCGAAGACAGCGCGATCAGCGGAACAGCGAACGTCACGAGAAGCCCTCGCGCATTCCAGGTCTCGAACGTAAGGCCCCGCAAAAGCTCCGCTTGCGAAAACAGGAACAAGTCGTAGGCAAAGATCGCACCTACGCCGATGGCGAAATACTTGATGGTTTCTCGCCCGGAGTGCGTCGAGTTCCGATAGATCTGTTCTATTAGAATGAGCCCGGCCAAGGAAGAAGCGAGCTGCGATCGAGACAGGAGCAGCGTCGGGTCGAAATACATCACGCCGAGCGTTTCCAGAATCAGCGATACGGGTGCGACCAGACAGGCGAGTACGCAGATGATGATCGCAGTCACTTTGAGGAATCTGCTCGCGGTCGCGCCGGCAATGCCGACCAACGCAGCGATCCAAGCCGTATCTTGCAGAACCTCCGCAAGATAAATGAGAACGATGGGTATCGTGCCGCGCGCGTTCTGATAGGCAAGGAGCGAGGACCAAACAACCATCATCGCCGAAGCGATAATGAGCCCCATTCCTCTCCTGCGCCCTCGCCAACTCACGAGCATCAATCCCGTGAGCACCAGGAAGCTCAACGCTGCGAGCGAATAACTGAGAACGCCGAAGGTGCTGAGACTATTTGCGTACACGGAACTTCATCGATGCGTGCGGCTAGCGCAATCGCCTATCGAGCGCCTTTGCGCCAAACGATGACTTCCACTGTCTGAACGAGGATGGCAATGTAGAACAGCAAGCTGTGATTCTTCACATAGAACAGATCGTACTGCAGCTTCTCAGTCGCATCTTGTTCGGAAGAACCATAGGGATAACACAGCTGAGCCCAGCCGGTGATCCCCGGCTTGATCGAGTGACGCTCACGATAGTACGGGATGCGCTCGTTCAGCTCGTCGACGAATTCAGGGCGTTCAGGGCGAGGACCTACGAAGCTCATCTCACCGCGCAGCACATTCAAGATCTGCGGCAGCTCATCGATTCGCGTCAGCCGGATGAACGATCCGATCCGAGTAACGCGACTGTCATTTTTCTGAGCCCATTGCGGTTTGCCGTCGCGCTCCGCATCTTCGCGCATGCTGCGGAACTTCAGGAGCCTGAAGGGGCGCCCGTACTGACCGACGCGAACCTGACGATAGAAGATCGTCGCGCGCGGCCCTTCGGTAAGTTTGATCGCGACGACCGTGAGAAGCATCAACGGCAGCGCCAAGGTTAGAAGAATCAGGCTTGCTACCACGTCGAACGCGCGTTCCAACGTGCTGTGAATCCGACCCTGCCTGAATCCTTCGGAGAAAATCATCCAACTCGGATTCAACACATCCAGCCGAACCTTCCCGGTCTCTCGCTCCAGAAAGCTAACTAGATCGATGATCTCCACCCCTTCGAGGCGGCATTCGAGCAATTGCTCCATTGGAAATTGTCGACGCCGATCGTCCATGGCCACGACGATCTCGTCGACTTCTTGCGTCGTGCAAATGGTCAGAAGCGAAGTGCCATCGGTGATCTTCCTCGATTCCGGAACTCCACCGGGTTCGTCTCCATCCGCAGGCACGAACCCGACGATGATGAATCCACGTCGGTCGGATCGTCTTCGCAATCGAGCAATGCTTCCCGCTCGACGACCGCCACCATAGACGAGCACGCGGCGCTTGAAGATGTCCTCGTTAACGAGTTTGTCGAAGATGGTCCGGACAATGAACGACCCGGCAAACGCGAGCGTCGAAGTCATCAGCAGATCGCTACGAGTAATGCTCAGAGGCGGAATGAGATACGCGAGGATCGCGATCACCATGGCGCTGCCAAAAACACTCGCGGCGACGCGCGCCAGCACACCCGTGAGCTTCGATCGCTGCCGAGCGTTGTACAACCCCATCGCTGTCATGCTCATGAACATGACGGCCGCGAACAGTAGCCCGCGAGACCACATCGACTCCGGTTCATGCGCTGGGAGGCCAGCATAAGCGGCAAGAAGGGCCGCTCCGCTCGGAGCGAAGAAGAAAACGATTCCCTCCACCAACGCCAAGAGCGCCAACGGTAATTGCCAGTAGTGCTGAAAAATTCGAATCGCCACGGGTCAGTTTTTTCCCTTATTCATTCGTAGTCCCCAACAAAGCTGCTAATGACCGCCCTGCGACACCTCAATTGACGTGCAGGCGCCACTTCGCCTTGCCGTGGGCTGTCCTAAGCCGGTCTATTGAGCTGGATTGGCTGGCGGTGCACCAGCGGACGTAAGTCTAGTCGTTTCCTGGTGACAGCCCGTGAAGGCAGTCACACGATTACTGTCAAATCGCCGGGAAAGTCTAATGAGACATAACCTCAATTGACAATCATTCGCATTTGTATTTAGATTGGCCATCGAAAACGACGCGCCAGCACCATGTACGTTTGTCTTTGCAACGCCATCAGTGATCGCCAAATCCGCGAATGCGTGGATCGGGGCGCGGCTTGTCTGAATGAAGTACAGGCTCGTTTGCCCGTAGCGAATTGCTGCGGCGCGTGCGAAGACACCGCGCGCGAAGTGATCGAGTCTCATTTAGAATCGGCCGGACGTCCCGTCGCCGCTTGAGATCATCGCAGCTTCGCGCTGCTGTTGCTCCTCCTCCTCTCCTCCGCCAAGATCGCGGTTTCCTTTTCTAGGAGCTCGCGATGCAAGGCAGCGCTTCGATCATTCGGCATTTGAACGGTGTGCTCAAGAACGAGCTCACTGCGATCAACCAGTACTTCCTTCACGCAAGAATGTTCAATAACTGGGGCTTGGAACGTCTCGGCGAGTACACGTACAAAGAGTCCATCGACGAGATGAAGCACGCCGATCGACTGATTGAGCGGATTTTGTTTCTCGATGGCCTGCCCAATCTCCAAGAGCTGGGCAAGCTGTACATCGGAGAGAACGTCAAGGAAGCGTTGGAATGCGATCTGAAGCTCGAGCTGCAAGCTCATCCCGATTTGCGCAAGGCAATCGCTGAGTGCGAAACGACGGGAGATTACGTGTCGAGGCAGCTCTTCGAAGACATTTTGAAATCAGAAGAGGAGCACATCGATTGGCTGGAAACACAACTCAGCCTCATCGAGCGCATCGGCATTCAGAATTATTGCCAAAGCCAGATGGAAGAAGGGTGAGTGGTGGACGGAAAGGGAAGCGGATAGCGGATGTAGTCAGGAATCACAGCGGCGGCGTCAGACCGACAAATCGCGTTCTCATCTCTGAACCTATCCGCCATCCGCCGTGCACTATCCGATCGTCTTGGATGCCACATTCGAAAGCGGACTTGTCGCGCCACTGCTGTTGACCGCCGCCACGGCGAAATACCAAGTGCCCGACGTCAGATTCTCGATCATGTAGATACTCAAAGATGGGTTCGTCAGCGACACCACTTCTGACATCTCATCTTGATCGAGCCCATACCGGATCTCGTACCCGGCCAGGTTCGTCAGTGGCGTCCCATCGGCGTTCTCAGTCGGGGGAACCCACGAAAGCGTCGCACTTCCACTGCCGGCGTCGGTGACGGTGATCGAGAACGGCCCAAGAACTGCGGACGATGTACCGTCTGACACGGTGATCGAAATGTCCCCGTACGTCCCGATATCCGCGCTGGTAGGCGTTCCGGAGAGTCTGCCGGTGGAATCGTCGAGCGAAAGCCAATCTGGCAAGTTGACTGCGCTGAACGTGAGGTTGCTTCCGTCGGGATCGCTGGCGGAAGGTTGAAAGACGTAGGACTGCGCGGGCGACACCGAAGTGCCTGGCTTGCCTTGAATGACGGGAGTCGAGTTGCTCGTACCGCCACCGCCTGGATTGCCTGTAGCGGGAGTGGACCCGCCATCATCGCCTCCGCCACATCCACTCAATGAGAGCACCGCGATGACGATTATCGTAGAGAGAGTACGGCTGCTCAGACTGAATAACGCCATAGGCTCCTTAACTGCAATGGATTTCGGACCGAAACTCGAGAGTCCAACATTCATGCCACTGACCTACCGCTCAGTAAAATCAGCTAGTTACGAAGCTGCCATTAGCGCCCACGGCGAAAAGTGCCCCCAGACCGTCGCAAATTACTGACAGGATGCGCAGACGTTTGTGTAATGAGTTCCCAGGTGACTGAATTCAAAGGGAAAGAGACTGTCGCCACGCAGCGACATGCAGGGTGACAATTCGAGGCGATCGCTTGGGAAAGCGGCGAGATAGAGGACTCGCCGGCAGGAAATGGCGTCCCCACGGGGATTCGAACCCCGGTTACCGCCGTGAAAGGGCGATGTCCTAGGCCTCTAGACGATGGGGACGCAACGTCGAATCGCGGGGCTTGGTGGAGCTAGGCGGGATCGAACCGCCGACCTCTTGCATGCCATGCAAGCGCTCTCCCAGCTGAGCTATAGCCCCACGCGAGAGGCGCGCACTCTATGAACCCGGACTTCTCAAGTCAAGCTTTGAGGTAAAAAAGCGCGGTAATGTTAGATGCGAAACAAATCAAGACGGCTTTGAGGCGCGGCAATAATCAATCGCGCGCTGCAACCGGCGCAGTGTCGCATCTCTTCCCAACACCTCGAGCGTGACGTCGATTGGCGGAGAGACTGCCGTTCCGGAAACCGCTACGCGAATGGGTTGAGCGACTTTCCCAAGGCCGAGTGAAAGCTCGGTTGCAGTGTCGTTCACTGCGTTGTGAATCAGTGATGCCTGCCAGTCGCCTAAGCCCGACAACTTCGAATGTACGAGCGACAGAGGCGCGAGCGCATCAGCCGTTAGATTCTTTTTTGCCGCCTTCTCGTCGTAGGTCTGCGGCTCATTGAAGAAGAACACGCTGTTCTGCGCCATCTCCTTCAGTGTCTTCGCTCGCTCCTGCTGTGTCTTCGCGATGGCAGCGAGCTGTGCATCGTTCGCAGCTGAAACTCCGAGCGCGGCGAGCTGTGGCTTGAGGTATTCGGCAAGGCGCTCAGGCGTTGCCCGCATGATGTGCTGCTGATTCAACCAAAGAAGTTTGTCCGGATTGAACGCCGAAGCAGACTTGTTGACATCGGAGGTATCGAAAAGGCGAGCCATCTCATCCAACGTGAAGACTTCTTGATCTCCATGTGACCAACCCAAACGAACCAGATAGTTGAGCAGCGCCTCTGGCAGATAACCTTCGTCGCGATACTGCAGCACGCTGACCGCACCATGTCTCTTGGAGAGCTTCGCGCCATCTGCACCGAGAATCATCGGAACGTGCGCATACTTAGGCGGCGTTGCGCCGAGCGCTTTGAGCATGTTGATCTGGCGCGGAGTGTTGTTCAGATGATCGTCACCGCGGATCACATGCGTGATTCGCATATCCATATCGTCCACGACGACACAAAAGTTGTACGTCGGCGAACCGTCGGAGCGCGCGATGATCAAGTCATCGAGCTCGACATTCTCGAACAGCACGTTGCCATGGATCTCGTCTTCCACGAGCACCGCACCGTCCGACGGGTTCTTGAAGCGAATGACGGGATCGATGCCGGCTCGAGGAGTGCTGTGAGCTCGACACGTCCCATCGTAGCGAGGCTTCTGCTTTGCCTCGATCTGCCGTGCGCGCATTGCCTCCAACTCTTCCCTCGTGCAATAGCAGCGGTACGCATGTCCGGACTGCAGGAACTGATCGAGCACCTCGCGATATCGGTCCATGCGCCGGGTCTGGTAGAACGGCCCCTCATCGGCACGCAATCCGAGCCATTCCATTCCGTCGAGAATGACTTGCGTCGCTTCCTCGGTCGAACGCTCGCGATCGGTATCTTCGATGCGCAGCACGAACACGCCGCCGTGCCGCTTCGCGTACAACCAAGAAAACAAAGCGGTCCGCACGCCGCCTATGTGCAGCATGCCAGTGGGACTAGGGGCGAAACGGGTACGGACGGTCATGGGGGATAGAAGCGGTGAGCGGTTAGCGGTTAGCGGTTAGCGGTTAGCAGTTAGCGGTTAGCGGTTAGCAAGAGATTGCGCGCGGGGTCGTAAAGCGGGTAGCGAAAGTTTCCGATCTCAGATCTTCACTATCCGCTAACCGCCAACCGCTAGCCGCTTCGTTCTTGATGGTGGGCGGTACAGGGATTGAACCTGTGACCCCTGCCGTGTGAAAGCAGTGCTCTACCGCTGAGCTAACCGCCCAAATTTGGGTTTTCGAGAACCGGTGGACCGGTTCGGAAGGGGGCGTAGTTTAGGGATGGCCGTCAACACGGTCAACGCGAAGCGAGGCGGAGTTAAAGATTGAGGATTGAGGTTTGCGGGGAAGTCGACGGCAAAGCGAGATCGTTCACTGTGATTGCGACCTCATCTCCTACGGGAACGCCGCGCCCCCTACCTAACCTTCCCCCGTAAACGGGGGAAGGGATGTTTCCTTTTTTTGAGCGCGCTGCCGCGCTTGCGCCCTTCCTACTTGCGGGGAAGGAATGCGAAAACTCTGATTCCCTCCCCTGCTCGCGGGGGAGGGTTAGGGTGGGGGCCTCCGGGGCCTCTGGACCTCTAGGCTTCCAGACTTCTCTGAGCCGGACGCCTAGTGCGCTTCCTGACCACCCACCAGCCCAACCAACTCCGCCGTCTTCGCCTTCATCAGCGCGATGTCCCCACGGCTCTCCACGTTGAGCCGAATGAGCGGCTCGGTGTTCGACGCGCGTAGATTAAAACGCCATTGATCGAATTCCATCGAAAGCCCGTCGGTGAAATCCACCGATTTGGCGCTTGCTTGGTACTTTGCTTGGACTTCGCTCATCGTTTGCTTCGCATCCGTCACCTTGCGATTGATTTCGCCGCTCGCTGGGTAACGCGCAATTCGCTCGCCGACCAACTCAGATAGAGGCTTGCCGGACTCACACATCAACTGAGTGACGAGCAGCCACGGAATCTGTCCGCTATCTGCGTATCCGAAATTGCGGAAGTAATGGTGCGCGCTCATCTCGCCACCGTAAATCGCATCAACGTTGCGCATCACGTCCTTCATGAACGCATGTCCCGATTTGGACATCACCGCCTTGCCTTGAAGGCCCTCGATCATATCGAGCGTTGCCCACGTCAAACGGGGGTCATGAACGATTCGTGCGCCGCGTTCTTTCTTGAGAAACACCGAAGCCAACAATCCGACGATGTAATAGCCTTCGATAAACCCGCCCTTTTCATCGAATAGGAAGCAGCGGTCGTAGTCGCCATCCCAAGCGACGCCACAATCAGCCTTGTTCGCCAAAATCGCATCGATAGTGGAGCGCCGATTCTCCTCGAGCATCGGATTGGGAACACCGTTAGGAAAGCTGCCATCCGGATTGTGGTTCACTTTGATGAACTCGAAAGGTAGATACGGCTCGAGTTGATCGACGATCGCGCCTGCGCCGCCGTTGCCTGCATTCACGACGACTTTCAACTTCTTCAGCTTCGATCGATCGAGATACGACAGCAGATGCTCGATGTATTTGCGCATCACATCGATCTCGAACTTCTTGCCACGATTCGCAGGCGCCGAATAGGCATTCGCTTCCGCGATGCGCTTGATGTCTTGCAAGCCCGTGTCGCCGCTAATCGGCCTCGATTCTTCTCGCACGAATTTCATGCCGTTGTAGTCAGGCGGATTGTGACTGGCCGTCACCATGATGCCGCCGTCCATGGATTCATTGAACGTCGCGAAGTAGACGACTTCAGTACCGCATAAGCCAATGTCATACACATCCACACCGGAATCCAACAACCCGCGCGTCAACGCCTCGCACAATTCCGCACTCGATTGACGAATGTCACGCCCCACGACGACACGCTGCGGCTTCAGAAATTCGACATAGGCACGCCCGATACGGTAAGCGACATCAGGATTCAGTTCGTTGGGGATGCGACCGCGGTAGTCGTAGGCTTTAAACCCGGAAATCGGCGAAGCCGATGGTTGAGTGTTGACGGTTGACGGTTGACGGTCGGAATTCATGACGGGTCCTAATTTGAATTGGCACTTTGGTCGAGCACTCTATGGAGTCGATACAGCATTTTGCGAACGCGAACGACACGCACTTCAACGTCCCCTCGCAATGCGGGGTTCCGCACCATATCATCGGCAATCTCGAGCTGAGTCTCGATCTCTGCGAGAGATCCTAAAGCGATCTCGATAAAACGGCAAAAGTCCCGTCTCGAATGGCGAACACTCCCTTCAGCAATATTCGACGGCACAGACACCGCAGCGCGTCTTAGCTGTGCGGTCAGTCCGAACTTCTCCTCTGCTGGAAACGCAGCGGTTAGCCGATAAATCGACCTCGCCAGTGCGATGCCTTCGGCCCACACCGAAAGATCACGAAACCGTTGGTTATTCGTCCTCATACGCCCTCCTTGGCGCCCAAAACACTTCTTGCCGTCAACGGTCAGCTGTCAACCGTCAACGACGGCACGTTACACGTTGCCGTCCCCAAACCTAACGATATCATCCGGTCCCAAATACGTTCCCGACTGCACTTCGATGATGTGTAGCGGAATCTTGCCCGGATTTTCAATTCGGTGTTTGATCCCTAACGGAATAAACGTCGATTGATTTTCTTCCAGCAGAAAGCTCTCGTCCCCACGCGTCACGCGAGCAGTGCCTGCGACTACGATCCAGTGTTCTGCTCGATGATGATGCAGTTGCAGGGACATCGAGGCACCCGGCTTGATCGTCATGCGATTCACGTGAAAGCGCTCACCCGAATCGAGTCGATCGTAGCTGCCCCAAGGACGAAACACCTCTCGATGAAGAGATGTCTCGTATCGACCTTGCTGCTTGAGCTTCGTGACGAGTTCCTTCACGTCCTGCACTCGGTCCTTCGGTGCAACTAAAACCGCATCTTTCGTTTCGACCACGACGTGATTCTTCAGGCCGACGGCTGCGAGCAGGCGACTCGTCGATTGCAGATAGCAATCGTGGGTATCGGCGATGAGGACATCACCGATACAGACGTTACCTTCCCGATCCGGGGCAATGGCTTCATGGAGCGCGGACCATGAGCCAACATCACTCCACTGCGCATCCAATGGAACGACGACGCCTAGCGAGGTCTTCTCCATGACTGCGTAGTCGAACGAATCGCTAGGACACTCGCCGAACTCCTTTGCTGGCAATCGCGTGAAATCCAGATCTCGCCGAGCGCCGGTATAGGCATGGGCACATGCGCGATAGATTTCAGGTGCGAGTGCACGCATCTCATCGAGCACCACGCTCGCTTTGAACATGAACATTCCGCTGTTCCAGAAATATTCCTTCGAATCGACGTAGCGTTGAGCGGTCGGCAAATCGGGCTTCTCGACAAACTCTGCAATCGGGAATGCAGAACCATCGCCCTTCGCTCGACGAATGTACCCATAGCCGGTCTCAGGCTTCGTTGGCACAACACCGAAGGTCACGAGCTTGCCCTGTTCCGCTGCTTTGAGCCCAATCGAGACAGCTCTCTGAAACGCAGGAACGTCTTGGATCACATGATCCGCCGGTAGGATCAGCAAGACTGGATCTGCGCTCTTCGGCGACCCTGCTGGAAGATCGGCGAACGCGGCCATCGCAGCAATCGCGACGGCAGGCGCTGTGTTGCGCCCGATCGGCTCCAGAATAATTGCCTGCGGCTTCGCGCCGCTCTCCAACAACTGTTCCGCGACGAGAAAACGGTGATGCTCGTTGCACACCACGATCGGTGGACCGACGTTCTCCACACCCGACAAACGAGCCAGCGTTTCCTGCAGCATCGTCCCCTTCCCCACCAACGGAAGAAGTTGCTTCGGATACAACTCGCGCGACAACGGCCACAGGCGTGTGCCGGAGCCACCGGAGAGGATTACCGGGATCAGCATGGCTGCTCCGACGGTAATTTCAGGGGGTAATGATTAGGGGGTAGGGGGTAGTAAGAGGGATCGAGCATTTGTGGGCACTCGTCGAGAAATTTGCCATTGCTCAAACGCGAGCGCGAGAGAGGATACGGGGAAATCTGGGGGAAGCGCCATGGCACGGAAAAACCACAAGGATCTCATTGTTTGGCAGAAGGGACTGACGCTGGCACACGCCGTCCACCTAGCTACGGCAAAGTTCCCACGGCACGAGCTTTTCGGACTATGCAGTCAGATTCGCAGAGCCGCTGTTTCCGTGCCGAGCAACATTGCGGAAGGTGCAGCTAGATCCTCAACTCGCGAATTCATTCAATTTCTGCACATCGCCCGCGGTTCACTTGCAGAACTCGAGACACAGATTCATTTAGCTGTGCAAGCCCGATACATAGAGAACGCGAATACACTTCTGTACCAAGTTGAGGAAGTGGGCAAGCTACTCAACGCGGTAATCAGTGGACTGCGCCGCAGGCTCGCGCAGCAGCAACACTGATTCTGACTACCCCCTACCCCCTGATCATTACCCCCTTCCGTCTGCGAACTACGTTCGCAGACTGTCGCCTCGCCCAATCGCGTAATACTGCAACCCAAATCTCTTCACGAAGCCTGGGTCGTACAGGTTGCGTCCGTCGAAGATGACGGGATGTTTGAGTGTGGTTCTGATCGTGTCGAAATCTGGGCTGCGGAATTCCTGCCATTCGGTGACGATGGCGAGAGCATCCGCGCCTTCGAGCGCTTCGGTTGCGCTCTTCGTCAACTGCAGATCGGCACGATCGCCATAGATGCGATGTGCTTCTTCCTCGGCGACCGGATCGTATGCTTTAACGCGTGCACCGGCATTCCATAGCGATTCCATCAGCGTACGACTGGGAGCTGCCCGCATGTCGTCCGTATTCGGCTTGAACGCCAGTCCCCAAACAGCGATCGTCTTGCCGTTCAGCTTGCCGTCGAAGAAGCGATTCAATTTCTCGAACACCACCGATTTCTGTCGGTTGTTCACATGCTCGACAGCATTCAAGAGAGACGCCTCGAAATCCAAATCACCCGCACTGCGGCTCAACGCTTGAACGTCCTTGGGGAAGCAAGAGCCGCCGTAACCGCAACCAGGGTAGATAAAGTGATATCCGATGCGTGGATCGGAACCAATCCCAAGGCGTACTTTCTCGATATCCGCGCCCATACGCTCAGCGAGATTCGCGAGCTCATTCATGAAGCTGATTTTCGTTGCGAGCATTGCATTTGCTGCGTACTTCGTCAGCTCCGAAGAGCGAATGTCCATGACGATCATGCGTTCGCGGCTTCGCGTGAACGGATCGTAGAGTGCCTTCAGAAGCTCTGCGGTTCGCGGGTTGTCTGTTCCGACGACAATGCGATCCGGTTTCATGAAGTCGTTGATCGCGGCGCCTTCCTTGAGGAATTCCGGATTCGACACGACATCGAACTCAGCCTGAGTGCCTCGAGCTTTCAAGGTCGCATCGATCTTCGCCCGCACCTTGTCAGCCGTCCCGACCGGCACCGTCGATTTAGTGACGACCACTCGGTATTCGGAAATGTTCTTACCGATCGCTTCGGCGACCGCCAACACGTATTTCAGATCAGCCGATCCATCCTCATCCGGCGGCGTGCCAACCGCGATGAATTGAAACAAGCCGTGATTGACGCCTTCGGCCGGGTCCGTCGTGAACTTGATGCGTCCAGCCTCGATGTTCTTCTTCAGAAGCTCATCCAGACCGGGCTCATAGATAGGCGACTCGCCTCGCTTGAGCATGTCGACCTTGCGCTGATCGACATCGACGCAAAGCACGTGATTGCCCGTTTCCGCGAGGCAAACACCCGTAACCAATCCGACATAACCGGAACCGAAGATCGTAAGACGCATGAATTGAGTATCGCGACTAGGGGAAAAGCGGGGAGATTAGGGGGCTTTTGAACGCGGG
>JAICPY010000103.1 GCA_025929585.1 Steroidobacter sp. | reverse complement strand
TCTGCTCGCTGTCGGCGAGCGCGCGAAGTTCGCCGTCGATGCCTTCGGGGAAGGCGCGCAGTGGTTCGGCGATCTGGATGAGTTGATCGACACCGCGCGAGCCTCGCTCACGAGTGGCATCGCCGTCCTGATCAAAGGCTCTCGCGCAAACAAACTCGAAAAAGTTTCCGCCGCTCTGTCTCTTCACCCAACTGAAGCTGCAGGCCATTGAGCATGAGCCCCTATTTCGGATCTGAATCGCACCCCGCACACCGCAAGCCGCACGCCGTATTGCAAACGCGAGCTGCGGACTACGGACTACGGACTGCGGACTAAACACTCCTGTGCTCTACTTCCTCACCCAACGCCTGACCGATCTTGAATCCGCATTCCGCGTGTTCAACTATTTGACGCTGCGCGCGATCTTGGCGGCGCTCACGGCGCTCGCGATTTCGATGCTCGTGGGTCCTTGGATGATTCGCGCCCTTTCGATCAACCAAATCGGGCAGAGAGTGCGTGATGACGGACCGAAATCGCACTTGCCGAAAGCCGGTACGCCGACGATGGGTGGCGCGCTGATCCTGGTGGCAATGTGCTTGAGCACGCTGCTGTGGGCCGATCTGACGAATCGTTTCGTTTGGATCGTGCTTCTCACTACCTTGGGGTTCGGACTCGTCGGCTTCTGGGACGATTATCTCAAGCTCGTCAAAGGCAACAGCCGAGGCCTCATCGCGCGCTACAAATATTTCTGGCAATCGGTTGCAGGCGTTGCCTGTGCAATCGCGTTGTATATGACCGCGAAGGTGCCGGCGGAAACAGCGCTCTATGTTCCTTTCTTCAAGACAGTGGCCCTGCCGCTCGGGCTCGGCTACATCGTCATCACGTATTTCGTGGTCGTCGGGATGAGCAATGCAGTCAATCTCACGGATGGGCTCGACGGCCTCGCAATCATGCCGACAGTGTTGGTGGGCGGAGCTTTGGGGGTGTTTGCGTATGCGACGGGCAATGCGGTCTTCTCGGATTACCTCGGCATTCCTTTCATCGAAGGAACCGGTGAAGTCTTGGTGTTCTGCGCGACGCTGGTCGGTGCTGGACTCGGCTTTCTCTGGTTCAACACTTACCCAGCGCAAGTGTTCATGGGTGATATTGGCGCGCTCGCGCTCGGTGCGGCACTAGGCGTCATCGGCGTCATCGTTCGTCAAGAGATCGTGCTGTTCGTCATGGGCGGGGTGTTCCTGATGGAAATGCTTTCCGTCATGTTGCAAGTCGCCTCGTTCAAGTTGACGGGCAAGCGCATCTTTCGAATGGCGCCGATTCATCATCACTTCGAGCTCAAAGGTTGGGCCGAGCCAAAGGTCATCGTGCGCTTTTGGATCATCTCGGTGGTACTCGTGCTGGTCGGACTTGCGACGTTGAAGGTGCGATGAGCGTAATGCCGCACTATTTACCGCCACTCACCGCTGCGCCTTCCTGGACGCAGGCCAAAGGCCGCACCGTCATCGTGGGCCTGGGCCGCACCGGCTTGTCGTGCGCGCACTTTTTGCACGCGCGTGGAATCGAGTTTGCGGTGACCGATAGCCGGGCCGCACCGCCCGAAGCAATTGCATTGAAGGAGTTCGCACCCGATGTGCAAACCTCGTTCGGCGCATTCGATCCAGCGTTGCTAAGCGGAGCCGGACAAGTAGTCGTCTCGCCGGGCGTTTCCGTACGCGAGCAATTCCTCGCCGCTGCCGCCGGATTCGGCCTTCCCATCATTGGTGACATCGAGATTTTCGCGCAGGAAGCGCGCGCTCCGATTGCCGCGATCACCGGCACGAACGGTAAGAGCACGGTGACGACTCTCGTAGCGCGCATGGCGCAAGCGTCAGCGAGGCGCGCGATCGCCGGTGGCAATCTCGGTCGACCAGCGCTCGACCTGCTGGAAGAGACCACACCCGATGTGTACGTGCTCGAACTCTCCAGCTTCCAACTCGAAACCACCCATTCTTTGCGCGCGGGCGCCGCCGCGGTTCTGAATGTGACTTCCGATCACATGGATCGGTACGCATCGATGCAGGCCTATGCCGATGCGAAAGCGCGTGTCTTTGTTGGATGTGAGACCGCAGTGATCAATTTGGACGATCCGCTGGTGCGAGCCATGCCGCCTGACGATGTTCGTGTGCTCGGCTTCAGTCTCGCAGGGGATGCTTCCGCTGACTACTACACGCGCGAGCAAGGCGGCGAAGTGCAGTTGATGTGCCATGGCGAATGCCTGGCAAAACTCTCGGAGCTCAAGATCACCGGTCTCCACAATGCCGCGAATGCTTTGGCGTCTCTGGCAATGTGCGAGGCCCTCGGATTCGAGACGCAACCCTGCATCGATGCGTTGCGCACCTTCGAAGGTCTGCCACATCGATCGCAGTGGGTCGCAGAGATCGATGCAGTACGCTACATCGATGATTCCAAGGGCACGAACGTAGGCGCAACGATTGCAGCCGTCGCGGGAATGTCGGGCTCGCTCGTACTCATTGCCGGCGGGCAAGGGAAGGGACAAGACTTCGCACCGCTCGCAGCGGCGCTGCGCGGCAAAGTGCGACACGTTGTGCTCATCGGTCAGGATGCCAAGCTGCTGAGCGAAGTGCTCGCTGGTGTTGCATCGATTGAATTCGCGACGGGCATGCAGGATGCCGTGCAACGCGCCGCGTCTGCGGCGAGGCAGGGCGAAACAGTATTGTTGTCACCCGCATGCGCTAGCCTGGACATGTTTCGGGACTATGCCCATCGTGGCGATGAGTTCGCGCGCGAAGTGAGGAGGCTGCAACGATGAATGCCGCCTCGCTGACATTTGCTCGCTCGAATGCCCGCCCGCGCCGGTATGCATTCGATCCGGTGCTACTGATGACGGTCGGCAGCATCCTGCTGCTCGGTCTCGTCATGATGACTTCCGCATCGATCACGATCGCGGATCGCCAAGTGCACGATCCCTTGTACTACCTCGAACGCCAGGGCACGGGTGTGATGCTCGGAATTCTGGCCGCTCTCATCGCCATGTCCATTCCAACGCAGGTCTGGGAGCGCGTTGCGATTCCGTTGTTGATTCTCGCGTTCGTGTTTCTCGTCATGGTCTTGATTCCCGGCATCGGCCATGAAGTGAACGGGAGCCGTCGCTGGTTGCGCTTGGGCGTCATGAATTTCCAAGCGTCCGAGCTCGCTCGCGTGCTCTTGCTGATTTATCTGGCGAGCTATGTCGTGAGACGTCAATCGGAGCTGAAAGAAGACTTGAAGGGATTCTTGAAGCCGCTGGGCATTCTGATCGGCGCTGGCGGCTTGCTGTTGCTCGAGCCCGATTTCGGTGCGGCGACGGTATTGATGGCCACCGGATTGGGCGTGCTATTTATCGCGGGCGTGAAGCTGCGGCACTTCTTCGCGCTCGTCACGCTCGCGGCGGGTGGACTCGCATTGATTGCAGTCACCTCTGCGTACCGTCTAAAGCGATTGACTACCTTTCTAGATCCCTGGGCGGATCCTTTCAATTCAGGATTCCAGCTGACGCAGTCGCTGATCGCGATCGGCCGTGGCGAGTTGTTCGGTGTCGGTCTCGGATCGAGCGTACAGAAACTCTTCTACCTGCCCGAAGCGCACACGGACTTCGTCTTCGCGGTTCTTGCCGAAGAGCTCGGGCTGGCAGGCGTGATTGTCACTCTCGGTTTGTTCATCGCACTGGTTTGGCGAGCCTTCCATATCTCGCGGCTCGCGGCGGAAGCAGGGCTCGCGTTCCAGGCTTATTGCGCTGCTGCGTTCGGAATATGGCTCGGTTTACAGACGTTCATCAACATCGGCGTAAACATGGGCATCTTGCCGACCAAGGGTCTCACGCTGCCGCTCATGTCTTATGGCGGCTCCAGCATGTTGGTGACACTCGGGTGGCTCGGTTTGTTGATGCGCATCTATCACGAAGCGAGCACTGCGGGAAGACTTGCGGTGCGGCGGGAGCGTGCAGCATGAGCCGCGGCACGGTCCTGATCATGGCTGGCGGTACCGGCGGTCATGTGTTTCCTGCACTCGCTGCCGCGCGTGTGCTGCGCGAACGCGGATTCGAACCCGTGTGGCTGGGTACGCAGCGCGGGATGGAGGCGAAGCTCGTTCCTGCGCATCACATCGAGATCGAGTGGATCTCGGTGAGCGGCTTGCGAGGCAAAGGATTCACGACTTGGCTCGGCGCGCCTTTCAAAATGTCGCTTGCGATTTGGCAAAGCTTGCAGGTGATGCGACGTCGTCGGCCCGCTGTCGTGTTGGGTGCTGGCGGATTCGTCTCCGGTCCCGGCGGCATCGCGGCTTGGTTGTCGCGTCGCCCGCTCGTCATTCATGAGCAGAACGCGGTGGCAGGGATGACCAATCGAGCGTTATCGCACTTCGCGCAGCGCGTGCTGGAAGCGTTTCCAGCAAGTTTTCCTGCACGTGCGCGAGCACAGCAAGTCGGCAACCCGGTTCGCCGCGAAATTGCAGCAATCGCATCGCCTGCTCAGCGCTTCGCCGAACGAAAAGGACCGCTGCGCGTGCTCGTGTTCGGCGGTAGCCAAGGCGCAGCTCGATTGAACACCGTACTTCCCGCCGCTCTCGCGATGATCGATGCGGCGAATCGTCCACAGGTGATTCATCAGGCCGGCGATCGACACATAGATTCGGCCAGAGAGCTGTATTCCAAACATGGCGTACAGGCTGACGTGCGCGCCTTCATCGATGATATGGCGGATGTTTATGGCTGGGCAGACATCGTCATTTGTCGAGCGGGGGCACTCACGGTTGCGGAGATTGCGGCGGCGGGGCTCGGCGCCATATTCATTCCGTTCGCTGCTGCAGTTGACGATCATCAAACTCGCAACGCGAAGTTTCTCGTCGACGCGGATGCCGCGATTCTGATTCCGGAACGTGACCTCACGCCGCTGCGACTGTTCGAGGAGCTGAAAACGCTGTTCAGCGCCGGCCGTTCGAAGCTCAGCGACATGGCGACGCGAGCGCGCGCATTGGCGATCACTGATGCCGATGTACGCCTTGCGGATGCCTGCATGGATGCCGCGGGAGGTGCGCAATGAGCGATCGCATGCGGCGTATTCATCGCATCCATCTCGTCGGTATCGGTGGAGCCGGTATGGGCGGCATCGCCGAAGTGCTGCTGAACTTGGGCTACCAAGTGCAGGGAAGCGATCTCAAGGCGAATACCGTTACTCAGCGCCTCGAGCGGTTGGGCGCGCACATCCGCATCGGTCACACGGCTCAGAACGTTGGCGATGCCGACGTGCTCGTCGTCTCCACAGCGGTGCAAGCCGACAATCCTGAAGTTCTCGAGGCGAAGGCGCGGCGAATCCCGATCGTCCAACGCGCACAAATGCTCGCTGAGCTGATGCGCTTCCGCTACGCCATTGCGGTGGCTGGAACCCACGGTAAAACGACGACGACGAGCATGGTGGCCTCTGTTTTGGCCGAAGGCGGTTTGGATCCGACATTCGTGATCGGTGGACGGCTCAAGAGTGCCGACACGAACGCACGTTTGGGTACTGGCAAATACCTCGTGGCTGAAGCGGACGAGAGCGATGCCTCGTTCATGCACTTGCAACCGATGATTGCGATCGTCACGAACGTCGATAACGATCATCTGGGCACTCACGAAGGTGATTTCGAGCGATTGAAGCAAAGCTTCGTCGACTTTCTACACAACCTGCCATTCTACGGGCTCGCGGTCATCTGTGCCGATGACTCCAATGCGTCGGGTTTGATTCCGCAAATTGCTCGACCTGTCACGACCTACGGAATCGAAGCTCTCGCGGACGTGCGTGCGGTCAATGTCGTCCGCGAGGGAATGCGAACCCGTTTCGATGTGGAGCGTCGAGGGACGAGCGCAGTTTCGGTGCAACTGAACTTGCCCGGAATCCACAACGTCTTGAACGCGCTAGCCGCAATAGCCGTTGCGACTGAGCTTGGAGTCTCGGATCAGGCGATCCAATCCGCTCTAGCGAGTTTTCATGGCGTCGATCGGCGTCTCCAGCAATACGGAGATGTCCAAACCGCCGTGGGCCGCGTCACGCTCATCGATGACTACGGACACCATCCAACGGAGCTCGCCGCGACGTTGGAAGCGATTCGGCAAGGATGGCCGCAACGACGCATCGTGCTCGCGTTTCAGCCGCATCGGTACACGCGTACCCGAGATCTTCTCGATGATTTCGCCCGTGTGCTAGCAAGTGTCGATGCACTCGTCGTCACCGAGGTTTATGCCGCTGGGGAAGCGCCGATCGCCGGCGCAGATGCCAGGGCGATCTGCCGTGCGGTTCGTTCCCACGGCCGTGTCGAGCCGGTATACGTCGAGCGCATCGATCAATTGCCCGGCGCGCTGATCCAAATTGCTCAAGACGACGATGTGATCGTCACGATGGGCGCAGGCAGCATTGGTGCACTGGCTGCGGAATTACCTAGCGTGCTCGCAACGCTTCAACCTTCCGAAGGGAGGCGCGCGTGAACGCATTCGCATTGCCTCCCGATTTCGATGCACGCGTTCTGCGCGGTGAGCCCATGTCCCGTCATACGTCATGGCACGTCGGTGGGCCCGCTGATCTGTTCTTCACTCCGCACGACGAGGCCGACCTCGCAACGTTCCTGCGTAGTCTCGATGCATCGATACCGATTCTCTGGATTGGCCTGGGAAGCAATCTGCTCGTGCGCGATGGTGGCATTCGCGGAGCGGTTATCGATACGCACGGCGTGTTCGATCAGTTGCAGCGCGTGGGCGAAGACGAAGTGTGGTGTGGTGCCGGGGTCGCATGCGCGAAGCTCGCCAAGCAATGCATCAAGTGGGGACTCGGTCCCGCGGAATTCTTCGCCGGCATCCCCGGAACTCTCGGTGGCGCCCTTGCAATGAATGCGGGCGCTTTCGGTGGAGAGACTTGGAATCACGTCGTTTCGGTCGCCACATTGGATCGTACCGGCGCGCGGCGTGAGCGCAATGCCAGCGAGTACAGCGTCGGCTATCGACATGTCGCCGGACCCGAGAACGAATGGTTTCTTGGCGCGCGATTGAAATTCGAGCCGCGTCCCGGCGTGAGCAATGAGGATATCCGTATGTTGCTCGCTCGACGCAAGGCGACGCAGCCGATCGGCGAGTGGTCTTGCGGATCCGTATTCACGAATCCTCCGGGCGATCACGCCGCGCGCTTGATCGACTCGTGCGGCCTCAAAGGCTTCCGCATCGGCGGCGCGCGTGTATCGGAGATGCACGCGAACTTCATCGTCAATGACGGCACAGCAATGGCGTCGGACATCGAGCAATTGATTGCGCATGTCATGCACACAGTCAGAGATAGGCATGGGGTGGAATTGAAGCCGGAAGTGCGAGTGGTGGGAGAGGCGGCATGAAGATAGCTATAGCTGCCCCCTCCCTAACCCTCCCCCGTAAACGGGGGAGGGAATCTCTCTGGCCGCGGACCGAGACTAACGGGAATCGCCAAGGCGGTGCAGACCGCAGACCTTTCCGAAATTCGGTTCCCTCCCCCGTTTGCGGGGGAGGGCTAGGGAGGGGGCTTCTGTCGATCCCCATCGATGAAAGGGCGTTTCCCTTGGGAGACCTCCATGACTAAACGTATCACCGACCCCAAGCAATTCGGCCGCGTCGCGGTTCTCATGGGCGGCACGTCTTCCGAGCGCGAGGTGTCGCTCGATTCGGGACGCAATTGCCTGGAGGCGTTGCAACGCAAAGGTGTGGATGCCTATGCGGTCGATGGCATTGCTGCGCTCGTGCCGGAGCTCGTCGCGCGGCGTTGCGATCGCGTGTTCAACATCCTGCACGGTCATGCGGGCGGCGGTGAAGACGGCGTGCTGCAGGGGCTGCTCGAAGCTTTCGGCGTTCCGTATACCGGGTCCGATGTGCTCGGGTCGGCGCTGACGATGGACAAGATCCGAACGAAGCAAGTGTGGCTATCCTTGAATCTACCGACGCCACGATATGCGCGTATTTCGAAGAACGATGATGTCATCGCAGCGGCACGTTCGCTCGGGCTGCCGGTGGTCGTGAAACCGTCGTGCGAAGGCTCGAGCGTCGGCATCTCTCGGGTGTTCAGCGAAACGGACTTGCGTCAAGCAGTCGATCTCGCCGCGCGCTATCCCGGCGAGTTGCTGATGGAGCAACTGATCGAAGGCGAGGAATTCACGATAGGCATTCTCGAGGACGAAGCGCTACCGACGATTCGAATCGTGCCTGCGGGCGAGTACTACGACTATCACGCCAAGTACGTCGCCGAAGATACCCAATACATTTGCCCTGGTTTGAGCGGTGCGGCCGAGGCTGAGATGCGCAATCTCGCGTACCAAGCATTTCGCACGGCCGGCTGCACGGGCTGGGGAAGAGTGGATGTCATGCGCGATCGCAATGGCATGAACTTCCTGCTCGAAGTAAACACCGCACCGGGCATGACCAGTCATTCGCTGGTGCCGAAAGCGGCAAGTGTGTTCGGGATCGAGTTCGACGATCTGGTTTGGCGAGTGCTCGAGACGAGTTTCCGCGCCGGAGCGACACCCTGATGCTAATGACACCTGCCAAGCGCAACCGGCGTAAACCGCCCGAGAAACAACCGCGCGATTGGTTCGGCTGGCTAAAGCCGTTGATGCAAGGCGGCCTGCGCACCGCGCTTGGCGTCGCGGCGTTCATAGCGGGCAGCTCCATCATGTTGTGGGGCCTGCTGCTGTCCCTCGATCGTCCGATCGGTCAAATGGATGTCGTCGGGAAATTTCAGCGTGTTGCACCGGTACAAATCGAAGGTGTGGTCGCGCCGTTTCGCGGTAGCGGATTTCTCTCGGTCGATCTGGATGCAATTCGAGCGGCACTCGAAAGCATTCCTTGGATCGATAGAGCTCGCGCCGAACGTCGATGGCCAAATGCGGTTCGCATTTCCATTCTCGAGCATGTTCCCGCGGCGCGGTGGGGTGAAGACGGTTTGATGAATACGCGTGGCGAATTGTTCTTGCGTGGCGCACGGCACATTCCGCCGGAGCTGCCTCAGCTCAATGGACCACCGGGCACTGAAGCACAGGTCGCGAAGCTCTACCTGGATACGTACCCGCGATTGCTTGCGGTGGGATTGCGCTTATCGCGAGTCGAGCTCGATCCGCGCGGTGCTTGGTCGCTCGCGCTGTCGAATGGTGTCGAGGTTCGGCTCGGCAGACTCGATGTACCTGCTCGCCTAGAGCGCTTCATCCAAATCGCATCCCCCGTCGTGGCATCGCGCACCGGTGAAGTTCGGTATGTCGACTTGCGATACAGCAACGGTTTTTCGGTTGGTTGGAATGCGCCGACGCGAGTGGCGCAAGGCTCTGAGGATGGTTCGCCTGATGCTTAGGAACTGTGTGAGTCGAAGACTGATGTTCAGATCCATCGAATGCAGCTGCGGAACACGCGCAAGCGGCTGCTGGCTGCCGGCGGAGTAAGTCAGAGCATGGCAAGAAAGAACGATCGGAACTTGGTTGTCGGCCTCGACATCGGGACCTCGAAGGTGGTCGCGATCGTCGGCGAGATGACGCACGACGGCCGCATCGAAGTGGTGGGCTTGGGCTCGCACCCTTCACGCGGTTTGAAGCGCGGTGTCGTCGTCAACATCGAGTCCACGGTGCAATCGATCCAACGCGCTGTCGAAGAAGCCGAATTGATGGCTGGATGCGAGATCCATTCGGTCTATGCGGGCATCGCAGGCAGCCATGTGCGCAGCCTCAACTCGCACGGCATCGTCGCGATCCGCAACAAGGAAGTCACTTCGGAAGATGTCGAACGAGTGATCGATGCGGCGCGCGCAGTGGCCATTCCGGCCGATCAGAAGATCCTGCACATCCTGCCGCAGGAATTTCTGATCGACAGCCAAGAAGGAATTCGCGAGCCGATCGGCATGTCCGGCGTGCGACTGGAAGCGAAGGTGCACATCGTGACCGGCGCCGAGAGCGCGGCCCAGAACATCGTGAAATGCGTGCAGCGCTGCGGTTTGGCGGTGGAGGACGTAGTGCTCGAGCAACTGGCATCGAGCTACGCCGTGCTCGCGGACGATGAAAAAGAACTCGGAGTTTGCTTGGTCGATATCGGCGGTGGAACTACTGACATCGCGGTGTTCTCCGGTGGCGCAATTCGCCACACCGCGGTGATTCCGATCGCTGGCGATCAAGTGACGAATGACATCGCGGTCAGTCTGCGTACGCCGACGCACCATGCCGAAGAGATCAAGATGAAGTTCGCATGTGCGTTGTCGCAGCTTGCGAACGTGGATGAAACGATCGAAGTACCGAGCGTGGGTGATCGTCCCGCGCGCCGCCTCGCGCGGCAGACACTCGCCGAAGTAGTGGAGCCGCGCTATGAGGAGCTATTCGCGCTGGTGCGCGAAGAATTACGACGCTCCGGTTTCGAAGAGGTGATTGCAGCAGGCGTCGTGCTCACCGGCGGCAGCGCAAAGATGGAAGGTGCAGTCGAGCTTGCGGAAGAAGTCTTTCACATGCCGGTGCGCCTGGGTGTGCCGCAACACATCACCGGCTTGGTCGATGTGGTGAGCAATCCGATTCACTCGACCGGTGTCGGTTTGTTGCTGTACGGCCGGGAGAACTTTCTGCGAGGCCGCAGCAACTCTCCGATCAGCGGCAACGTGCGCGGTGTATGGGATCGGATGAGGGCGTGGTTTCAAGGCAATTTCTGACGCAGTCAGAAATTGCGTGACGAGGTGACGGAGTGACGAAGTGACGGGTCTGAGGTTCGAGAGGCTAACGACGAACCGTCGTTCTGGCCGCGGACCGCGGACCGCAGACCTTTTCTTGTTGAAGGGTAGACAAAGAAGCGATGAGCGTATGGGGCGTGTCTTGGGTTGGATTGGCTGCGGACCGAACGGCCGCGGACCGCGGAGCTTTTCTTTTTGAATTACATCGAGGGGACTAACGATGTTCGTACTTGCTGATACTGAAAACCAGGGCGCCGTGATCAAGGTCATCGGTGTGGGCGGCGGCGGCGGTAACGCTGTCGCTCACATGGTGAGCGCGGGGATCGAAGGCGTAGATTTCATTTGCATCAACACCGATGCACAGGCTCTCAAACACTCCAAAGTGAAAGTGGGCTTGCAGATCGGTTGTAACATTACCAAGGGTCTTGGCGCGGGCGCCGATCCTGAAGTGGGCCGTCAGGCCGCGATGGAAGATCGCGATCGAATCATCGAGATGATCGAAGGTTCGGACATGCTCTTCATCACAGCGGGCATGGGCGGAGGTACCGGCACGGGTGCAGCGCCGGTCGTCGCGCAAGTTGCGAAGGAGCTTGGCATCCTGACCGTTGCGGTCGTGACCAGGCCTTTCGACATGGAAGGCAACAAGCGTTCCGGCTCGGCCGATCAAGGCATCGCGGAGCTGAGTAAACATGTCGACTCTCTGATCACGATCCCCAATCAGAAGCTGCTGACAGTTCTGGGTGGCGATATCACCTTGCTCGACGCGTTCAAATCAGCGAACCAAGTTCTGCAAGGTGCGGTCCAAGGTATTGCTGAGCTCATCACGCGTCCGGGCATGATCAACGTCGACTTCGCCGACGTGCGTACGGTGATGGCAGAAACCGGCATGGCGATGATGGGATCTGGCACTGCTCGCGGCGATAACCGCGCTCGAGAAGCAGCCGAGGCGGCAGTCTCGAGCCCCTTGCTGGAGGATGTGAATCTGTCCGGCGCTCATGGCTTGCTGATCAATGTGACTGCGGGACCCGATCTGCGCACCAGCGAGTTCAGTGTGGTGGGCGATACGGTCAAGCAATATGCCTCGGACGATGCCAATGTAGTCGTCGGTTGCGTCATCGATCCGGAAATGCGCGAGGAAATCCGGGTGACCGTGGTTGCAACGGGTATCGGTCGACCGGTTGCCGTGGGTCAGCATTCGCCCTCGGATGCACGTCGGATGACGGCGATTGCGGGTGGCCGCGGCCCCCGGGTGCCGACCTTGGACGATCTGCACGTGCCGACCTATATCCGCAACCAGCGGGATTCGCATGCACCGGTGCAGCGGCGCGCGGTGGGCGACGGTTTGAGCGCAGAGGACCCTTCGCTCCTGGATATTCCGGCGTTTTTGCGCCGGCAGGCGGATTGAGGGAAGACTCTACACGGTAGGCTGTAGACCCGAGACTACAGGCGTTTCGGGTCTGCGTTTCAGCAGCCTCTCCTTTGAGCCTGAATGCGCCGTCGTGGCTTGTCCGACAAGCACGGCGGTGCTACGGTGCGGGCGATTTCCCGGAGTGAATAGATGCGGTTTGGCGGCTTTCTTACGTCTTATCTAATGCCTGCTCTAATGCCTGGGGCCTATCTCCTTTAGGCCCAACAGACCGCCATGCTTCGACAACGCACGCTCAAAAATACGATCCGCGCGACCGGCGTGGGATTGCACTCAGGCAAGAAAGTGCTGATGGTGCTACGTCCTGCAGCCGTGGATGCGGGTGTCATCTTCAGACGCACCGACCTGGACGAGCCCGTAGACATTCCGGCGTACGCAGAGAATGTCGGCGATACGATGCTCGGCACCTCTTTGATGCAGGGTGACGTGCGCGTCTCGACGATCGAACATTTGTTATCCGCGTTCGCAGGCCTCGGCTTGGACAATGCCTATGTGGACCTGTCGGCCGAAGAAGTGCCGATCATGGATGGCAGCGCGGGCCCGTTCGTGTTCTTACTGCAGTCCGCTGGCATCGAAGAGCAGGACGCGCCGAAGCGTTTCGTGCGAATCCTTCAATCCATCCAAGTTGAGGACGGTGAGAAATGGGCACGCTTCGATCCATACAACGGATTCAAGGTTAATTTCGAAATCGAATTCAACCACCCTATTTTCAAGAAGCGCGCGCAAACGGCGACGATGGATTTCTCGACGACTTCCTTCCTCAAGGAAATCAGCCGCGCACGCACATTCGGCTTCATGCGCGATCTGGAGTTTTTGCGCTCCAAGAATCTTGCGCTCGGCGGCACGATGGAAAACGCCATCGTATTGGACGATTACCGAGTGCTCAACGAGGACGGCTTGCGCTACGAAGACGAATTCGTCAAACACAAGATTCTCGATGCGATCGGCGATCTTTATCTACTCGGGCGCAGCTTGATAGGCGAATTCAGCGGCTATAAGTCCGGCCACGCTCTCAACAATCAATTGCTCCGCAAGCTGATCCACACCCCAGGCGCATGGGAAGAGATCACGTTCGAAGACGCGAAAGACTCCCCGATCTCGTATGTGCCGGCTGCGGCGATGGCGAGCGCGTAAGAGCGAAGGGGATAGCGGATAGAGGGGATAGCGGATAGGGGATAGTCAGAACAGAGGGCTCTACGGAGTGATTGACGATCGGTCTGAATTCTGACCATCCCCTATCCGCTATCCCCTATCGCCTTCGTTCTTCTTCCCACCTTGACCTTCAATTTTGTGAACCGCGTCTCACCTGCGGCGCGGAGCTTGGCGAGGATGTCTTTCTGGGCATATCTAATATGTGTCGCCCAGGCGGCGGAATCGGCCAGCACCGTGAGGGTTTGGTCTTTGTAAGCTGCTGATACGACGTGATCTTTTTCCGGGCCGGGCAGGGCTTCGCGGACGCGGGTCGCAAGATCGATGGTGGCCTGAACACGGCGTTCGAGGTCGGCGAACAGGGGGCCCAGACCCTCGGTGAGCGGTTTAAGGCGATCAGACATTTGCCGATTGCTCCAGGATGTGAGCAGCAGCCGCTTGATCTTTGGTAAGTCGATTCTGCATATTCGGACCCACTGTAAAGGGCAAACTCGCCGAAAGGCGGGGACGCAAAGCCACCGGTCTAAGGGTTGCGGGCAGCGGCCACGATAGCGGGGTTACCAGGATGTACAACACGAACGATCGGTTCTACGTCCCACCGCTTCCGCAAGGAGCACCAGCACTGGATTGGCGTTGCGCAGTACGACGCCCGGGACGTTTTGTCGCGCCAAACTTTTAAAGGCGACGAGGATGATTGCATGAATGTCATCGTATTTTCCAAGCGGCTCGGCAAAGCTCGCCAGTTCGAGCTCAACCGTCCGTTGGCGATGACGGTCACGCTCGCGGTTCTGACGACTGTTCTCAGCGGTGTTTTGTTTCTCGGTGTTCAACTCGGTCGCGGCGGCTTCGCCAACGATCCCGTTGAGCAAGTCGGCCATTGGGGTGCGACCCTCGAGCAGCAGCGCCTTGACGTGATTTCCGCCCGGCGCGAGCTCCAAGAGCGCCTCGATGCGATTGCAACCCGCGTCGGCCAAATGAACGCGCATGTGATTCGGCTCGATGCGCTCGGCCGCCGGCTCACTGAGATGGCCAATCTAGACAAGGGTGAGTTCAACTTCGATTCGGCACCGGCTGTCGGCGGACCCGAAGGACTCGTCGAAGGCGCGGTGGCATCCACCGACCTAACAGCGATGCTCGACGATCTGACTCGCCAAATCAAAGATCGCGAGCGCCAATTGAGCGTGTTGGAGAGCATGATCTCCACCCGCAATCTCAGCCGCCAGATCGTTCCGGGCGGTCGTCCCGTGACGCAGGGTTGGATTTCTTCTTATTTCGGGCATCGCGCCGACCCATTCACAGGCCGCAAAGCATTTCATCGCGGCGTGGACTTCGCCGGGCCCGCCGGTGCACAAGTCGTCGCCGTTGCCTCAGGTGTCGTGACCTATACCAAAGAGCGCTTCGGTTACGGCAAGACTGTCGAGATCAATCACGGCAACGGCTATGTCACCCGCTACGCGCACAATCAACGCGTGCTCGTGGCCATCGGCGAGACTGTGAAGAAGGGCCAACCGATCGCGCTGATCGGCTCCACCGGCCGCTCCACGGGCCCTCATCTTCACTTCGAAGTACTGAAACAAGGCCGCGCCGTCGACCCGATGAGCTTCGTCAAGCGCTAAGGCGGATAGGGGGTAATGATTAGGGGGTAGGGGGCAGTCAGAAGAGACAGGAGGAACGAGGCGCTGGTCCCGTTCTTTCTTTCCTCTCTCGCTTTTTTCTGACTACCCCCTACCCCCGAATCATTTCCCCCGTCTGTTTCCGGCCCGTGTATTTCCGTCCCTGGGGCCCTACCGCACGCAAACGGCCCGAGAGTCGGTGGGGCCCGCGCGGAGCGGGCCCCGCGGGG
>JAICPY010000075.1 GCA_025929585.1 Steroidobacter sp. | reverse complement strand
TCTAGTACAGGATGACATCGCTACTCGCACTCCGATTCAGATCGGAGCGACGAGCATCTCGGATATCGAAATCCTGAGCGGCCTCAACGAAGGCGACCAGATCATCGTTTCAAGCACCGACGCTTTTGAAAGCGCCTCGGCAGTCCGACTTGCGGACTGACATAGGGGGTAATGATTAGGGGGTAGGGGATAGTAAGAGAGGACGCAGAAGCAGGGCGCTTGCTTTCCGCCGCTTACATCTCGCACATCATAGACATTGCCCCTTCTTACTACCCCCTACCCCCTAGACACTAAACACTCTCTCCCTCAGACACCACTCCATCACAGGTCACGCCATGCTTTCCATGTCCGACATCAGCAAAGTCTATCGAACCGATCTGATCGAGACGCACGCGTTGCGTAAGTTCAGTCTGGAGGTGAAGGAAGGAGAGTTCGTCGCGGTGACAGGGCCGTCGGGCTCGGGCAAGACCACATTCTTGAACATCGCCGGGTTGCTCGAGACGTTCGACACGGGAACCTACAAGCTCGATAACGAAGATGTCAGCCGCTTATCCGATGACGCGCGATCGCGGATTCGCAACCAGAAAATCGGCTTCATCTTTCAGAGCTTCAACCTGATTCCCGACCTCGATCTTTTTGACAACGTCGATGTGCCGCTGCGCTACCGCGGCATGAGCGCCGCCGAGCGCAAGCGACGTATCACTGAATCGCTCGAGCTCGTGGGCCTCGCTTCGCGCATCAAGCATATCCCGGCGCAGCTCTCCGGAGGTCAACAGCAGCGAGTGGCCATCGCGCGAGCGTTGGCGGGTAGCCCGCGCATCTTGTTTGCGGACGAGCCCACAGGAAACCTGGATTCTTTGATGGCGCGCCAAGTCGTGGATTTGCTCGATGACATCAATCGGCGCGGTACCACCATCGTGATGGTGACTCACGATACCGAGCTTGCGCGCCGCGCGCACCGCAACGTGCATGTGATGGACGGCCAGGTGACCGATCTTCAATCGTACACGACCAAGCCGCTGGTGCGCCCCGAAGCGCTTGCAGCCGGTTGAGTCGTCGTTTCTATCTATCAACCGTCAACTGTCAACGGACGCAGTCACCATGTTCTCGTACCACCTTCGGCTTGCACTCAAGAGCCTGCGCCGCAACCCGGTGATCGCCGCATTGATGATCAGTGCGATCGCGCTCGGGGTAGGTATGTGCATCACGACGCTTACCGTGTTCCGACTGATGTCGGGCAATCCCATCGAGCATCGCAACGATGTGCTTTATGCCGTTACCTTGGATAGCTGGGATCCAGCTGAACCGAAGGATGACGACCATCCGGAGTTGCCGCCCCCGGAGCTTACGTGGCGCGATGCCATGGCGATGCTCGAATCGGATATTCCCTCGCGGCAAGTCGTAATGCACAAAACGGGTTTCGTCGTAGAGCCAAAGGACCGTGAGGATGCAAAACCCTTCCTCGTCGAAGCGCGAGTTACCACGAGCGATTTCTTCCCGATGTTCGATGTGCCATTTCTCTACGGCGGCGCATGGGGGGATTCCGCTGATGAGAACCCGCAGTTCGCCGTCGTCTTGTCCAAGGAGACGAACGAGAAGGCATTTGGCGGCGAGGACAGTGTCGGCCGCACGATCGAGCTCGATGGCCGCGAGTTCAAGGTCGTCGGGGTTCTCGACGATTGGCTGCCGACGCCCAAGTTCTATGACGTCAACAACGGTGCGTTCGATAAGCCGGAGGAGCTATTCGTACCGCTGAGTCTTACTGCCGAGTTGGAGTTGCCGAGTCACGGCAATACGAATTGCTGGAAGGACGAGCCATTGGATTCGTTCAAGGAGTTCCTGAACAGCGAGTGTGTGTGGGTGCAATCATGGGTTGAGTTGCCCACTCCCGAAAAAGTAGAGGCCTTTCGAGCCTTCATCGACAACTACGTCCGTGAGCAAAAGAAGCTGGGCCGGTTTCAAAGGCCCTTGAATAATCATCTACGTCAGCCGGATGAATGGCTGAGCGTCAATGAAGTCGTCCGGGACGACAATCGAGTGCTGGTGGGCCTTGCGTTCATGTTTCTTGCCGTCTGCTTATTGAACACCATCGGCTTGCTGCTTGCGAAGTTCCTTGGCGCTGCCCCGCTGGTCGGATTGCGGCGTGCACTGGGTGCAAGCCGCAAGGCGATCTTCCATCAGCACCTGGTTGAAGTGGGCGTGATCGGCCTGATCGGCGGCCTGCTCGGCATCGTAATCGCGGCGCTGGGACTCCTTGGCGTGCGTCAGCTGTATGACAACTACGACGCATTGACGCGCATGGACCTGACGATGGGATTGATTGCGATCGGCATCGCAGTGCTATCCGGTGTGCTCGCTGGACTCTATCCAACGTGGCGTGTCTGCGCGATCTCACCCGCCGCGCACCTGAAAACCCAATAGTCACCTTAACGACGACTCAATTCGCGAATTCCACCAGAGGTACATCATGGCTATCCGCCCTATTCTGAGTGCCATGCTCCGCAACAAGACCGGCGCCATTCTCGTCGGACTGCAGATTGCGATCACGCTTGCCGTGGTCGCGAACGCCGTGTTCATCATCATGCAGCGTGTGGACAAGATTAATCGGCCCTCGGGCATCGACTCGGAGAACTTGTTCTTCGTGCAAAGCTATGGATATGGTCCCAACTACAATCATCGCGACACGGTGCGGCACGATTTGGATCTGATCCGCGCGCTGCCCGGAGTGGTCGCCGCATCAGTGACCAATCAAATTCCGTTGTCGGGCGGTGGCCAGGCAACCGGGTATCGGACTAGTGCAGGTTCGGACACCGATGTCACCGGAAATGTCTACAACGTCGATGAGCATGGCGTCGCTGCGTACGGCATCACGTTGAGCGCAGGTCGGCCCTTCACAGAGCAGGAGATTCAGTACGACGAGAACGTGGGCAGCAAATTTGTGCCGTCCATTATCATCACCGAGGCCTTGGCTCGCGATCTATTCGGTGAGAGCTCGCCTCTTGGTAAGAACGTGTACGACAATCTCGGCCAATCGGCTGTCGTCGTCGGCGTGATAGGTCATATGCTGGGCGCTTGGGTCGACTGGGACGAGCTCGACCACGTCACATTGCACCCGCGAATTCCAGACGGGCCTGCGGTTCGCTACGTGGTGCGCGCGGAGCCGGGCCGGCGCGATGCGCTCATGTTGGAAGTCGAGAAGCGATTGTCGGCGGCAGATTTTAGCCGTGCGATCAGCTGGGTCCGATCGCACGAGTACTACACAGAACGAAGTTATAGAAACGATAGCCGCATGGTGGCGTTGCTCAGCGTGATGATCGTTCTGATGGTGGCGGTGACAGCGCTCGGAATCGTCGGACTTGCAAGCTTCCATGTGAATCAACGCAGGAAGCAGATTGGTACCCGCCGAGCAGTCGGTGCTCGCCGCGTCGATATCATTCGATACTTCATGCTGGAGAATTGGCTTCTGACGACGGCAGGCGTCCTGATCGGCACCATCCTCGCTTTCGCATTCGGACAATGGCTGAGCTCCGCGTACGCCCTGCCACGGCTAGAGCCCATCTACGTAGTGTCGGGCATCATCCTGCTGTGGATCCTCGGCCAGCTCGCTGTGTTCGTGCCCGCCCGCCGCGCGGCGGCAATTCCACCTGCGATCGCGACGAGGACGGTATAGGCACGCGCAGGCGTGCGTGTGGACGTGTAAGCGTGTAGACGTGTAGATGTCAGAGAAAGAGTTGACGGTTGACCGTTGACGGCCAGAACAGATACGGCATCCTGAGCACCGATGCCGATTCCATTCTGATCCTACACCTCCACACGTTTCCACGCTTTTTCGACCGTCAACCGCAACCGCATGGCTACAATTCTCATCATCGACGATAACGATGCGGTGCGAACTGCATTGGAAGTACTGCTTTCCATGGAAGGGCACAGAGTAATGACGGCCAGTTCCCCGGACGAGGGTCTGAGGATTCTGATGCGCGAGCCGGTGGATCTAGTTATTCAAGACATGAATTTTCGCAAGGAGGCCACTTCGGGCGCGGAGGGAATCGCGCTTTTCAATTCAATCCGCGAGCGTCACCCGTCCGTTCCGATCGTGCTGCTGACAGCGTGGACGCATTTGGAGACAGCTGTCGATCTCGTCAAGGCGGGAGCCGCTGATTACCTTGCGAAGCCTTGGGACGACGCCCGCTTGATGACGACGGTTCGCAATCTCCTCGAACTGCGCCGACTCACTCTGGAACAAGAACGTGCGGCGCGGCGGCGAGCAGATTCTCGTGCTGCATTGGCGTCGAAGTTCGATTTGTGCGGCCTGATCTTCGAAAGCGATGCGATGCGCGATGTCGTCACGAAGGCAACGCATGTTGCGCCAGCGGACGTGCCAGTCCTGATCACCGGCCCGAATGGATCGGGTAAAGAAGTCATTGCGGCGATCATCCAGGCGAACTCTTCGGTGCGACGCGGTCCTTTCGTGAAGGTGAATGTCGGCGCCTTGCCGAAGGACTTGATGGAGGCCGAGTTGTTCGGCGCCGAAGCTGGTGCCTACACCGGGGCAACGAAGGTGCGCCAGGGGCGGTTCGAAGCGGCCGACGGGGGCACACTCTTTCTAGATGAGATAGGCAATTTGTCGATTGAAGGCCAGGCGAAGCTGCTTCGTGTTTTGCAGACCGGCGAATATGAGCGTCTCGGCAGCAGCGCGACTCGCCGAGTCAAAGTGCGCCTCATTAGCGCTACGAACACAGATTTGCCCACTGCGATCGCCGAGGGGCGCTTTCGTGAGGATTTGTTTTATCGTTTGAACGTCATCGAGCTGCGCGTGCCGCCGTTGGCCGAACGCAAGGAAGACATTCTGCCGCTCGCAAGGCATTTCATGGAGGGTGAACGCCGCCTCGGCAGCGCCGCGCAACGCGCGCTATGTGCACATAGCTGGCCAGGGAATGTGCGAGAGTTGATGAACACCATTCGTCGCGCTTCGCTTTTGTCTACTGGTTCGGAGATCACTCCCGCGGATCTCTCGCTTCAATCTCCGTTGACCTCGAATGAAATGCTCCCGGAGCGCGAACCTGATCGCGCCGAGATCGAAAGCGCCCTCGCCCGAGCTCGCGGCGTCATCGCTCGTGCCGCCCGCGAGCTGGGTCTGAGTCGCCAGGCGCTGTATCGAAGGATGGAGAAGTTGGGGTTGAAAGAGTGAAGTGGATGGCGTGTAAAGGTGTGGACGTGTAGGCGTCAGATTTTGGTTGGCAGTTGACGGTTGACCGCCGAAAGTATGCAGACGACTCCCGACTCCCGACTCCCGACTCCCGACGCTCGTTGCTCGTGCGAGCTGCCGCATCCCACGCACGTCTACACCCTCGCACCTCTACACGACTGACAGCCCCAATCGTATCGCTAACCCATATCAACCGCTGTCACTCGATGGCGGCCTCCAGGTATCCTTCGTTCCAATGCGTCATTCTCTCGAAGGCAAACTCGCACTCGTATGTGTGTTGCTGGTCGTCGTTGCGGCAGGCTTAGCCGTGACGATCGTCGGCTGGTGGGAATCGAGTGTGGGTGCGTTTATCGTTGCGGCCGCATTGCTCGTGCCGCTTGCGGTGTTCGTAGCGCGGTGGTTTCTGACACCCGTGACGCGTACGTTGCAGGCGGTGAGCGATGGCATCACCAGCATGAAGGATCACGACTTCAGTGTGAGCATCGGTGCGTCTACGGAATTAGAGCTTCAGGGGCTCGTGAGTAGCTATAACGGCTTAGGCCAGTTGCTGCGCGATGAGCGTCAGTCGTTGTATCAACGTGAGCTATTGCTCGATACGGTCATCCAGGCAACGCCGCTCGCGATGGTCCTGACGAACGCAGGTGATCGTGTGGTGTACAGCAATGTTGCTGCCCGACAGACATTCCTCGGCGGGCGCAAACTCGAAGGCCTGTCGTTCAAAGAGTTGTTGGCCGCCGCCCCCGAGCCTTTGCAGCATGCTGCCGCAGGCGAGCAAGATAGTTTGTTCACGATCGAAGGCGAGGGAGAATCCGAAATCTACCATCTCTCGCAGCGCGGATTCCTGCTCAACAGCCAATCTCATCGGCTGTATCTACTGAAGCAGCTCACTCGCGAGTTATCTCGACAGGAGGTCGAGACTTGGAAGAAGGTCATTCGCGTCATCGCGCATGAGCTGAACAACTCTCTCGCACCGATCTCCTCCCTCGCACATTCCGGCCGACATGCGGCAGATCACGATCCGGAACAGCTACAACGCATCTTTCATACGATCGAGGATCGCGCGAAACATCTGCATACCTTCATCGATGGTTATGCACGCTTCGCGAAGTTGCCAAAGCCTCGACCGGAAGCGGTGAATTGGGGCGCCTTTCTTCGGGCGCTTCAGCAAACCATGCCGTTCAAGACTGCGACCGAAACACCGGCAAAGCCAGCGGTTTTCGATCCGGCGCAAATGGAGCAGGTGTTGATCAATTTAGTGAAGAACGCTCGTGAAGCCGGCGCGCCCGCCGAGAGCATCGAGTTAGACGTGCAATCCCAAGGGCACGGCTGGCGCGTTCGCGTCTTGGATCGAGGAGCAGGCATGAGCGATGAAGTGCTGCGAAACGCGCTGCTGCCGTTCTATTCCACTAAGGCGGCCGGCGCAGGGCTGGGGCTTACACTTTGCCGCGAAGTGATCGAAGCGCACGGCGGGCGCCTTTCACTCGCGAATCGCCCCGGCGGCGGGTTGATTGCGACGTTGTGGATACCGGAGATCGACCAGGAGGTCGATGGTTGAGCGTTGACGGTTGGGGGTTGACAGCCAGAAAAGATGTGGGCGTTTGCTAATACTCTCTGTTGTCTGGCTGTCAACCGTCAACCGTCAACTGTCAACCGTCAACCCACTATGCCAACGTGTGGTACACCTTCTGCACGTCTTCGTCCTGCTCGAGTTTGTCGATCAATTCCATGACTTCGTTTGCCTGCTCTTCAGGCAACTCGGTGGGTGCGGAACAGATGTATTCGTGCTCGGCTGAGATTGGGGTGATGCCGCGGTCTTCCAGTGCTTTCTGTACATGACCGAAGTCAGCGAACGCACAGCGTACGACGATTTGAGGCTCGCCTTTCTCACCGACGCTCTCGCCCATCTCGTCCAAACCGTGATCGATGAGGTACAGCTCCAAGTCGTCCTGATCGATGCCCTCAGGGTTCAAGCGGAATACCCCCATGCGCTTGAATTGAAAGCTGACGCTGTTCGAAGCGCCGAGATTGCCGCCATGCTTCGAGAAAATGTTGCGCACACTGGCGACAGTGCGTGTTGGGTTGTCCGTCGCGGTTTCGACTAGCACTGCCACGCCATGAGGTGCATAGCCCTCGTATAGCAACTCGGTGTAGCTCGCGGCTTCTTTGCCGGAGGCGCGCCGAATTGCGGACTCCACCTTGTCCTTCGGCATGTTGATCGAGCGGGCGTTTTGTATCACTCGACGCAACGCTGGATTCGAGCTTGGATCCGGCCCGCCTGACTTCACCGCGATCGTGATGTCCTTGCCGATTCGCGCGAACTGCTTCGCCATGCGATTCCAGCGCGCGAACATGGCGTGCTTTCTAACTTCGAAGATGCGGCCCATGCGAACCTCGGGAGGGGGAGGGGGCATTATAGTGCGCGCGGGAAGAATAAGGTCTGCGGTCTGCGGTCTGCGGCCAGAAAAAGTGCGTGACTCGTGATCCGTGACTAGCGGCTAGTCAGAAAAGCTCGAAGAGCAGTTCCTTGACTCTGTCTTGCTACCCGCGACCCGCTAATCACGACCCGCTATTGGGCGCAGCGCCCCACTAACGCATCAACCTTCGCTCCACGAGCTTCGAGGCGATAGTCACCGTTGCCAAGGCATAGACGAGCAGCACGATGATATGAAGCGCGATATTGCCCGGAGGTGTGCCGACCACCAGGGCGCGGCCGAGCGTGGTGGCGTGAACCAAGGGTAGGAACTGAGCGATGACTTGCATCGCTTTGGGTAGCTGGTCGATCGGAAAGAACACGCCGGAGACCAGCGTCATCGGCATGAGGATCAGGCTGAAGTAGTAGGTAAATAGATCGTAGCTTTTCGCGAGCGCGGTAACGATCAGCGCGAGTCCCGCGAATGCCAAGCCGACCAGGAGTACGACGGGCAGTACCCAGAGTGCGGCGGCGGATTTCACGATTCCCAGTAGAGTCATCACGAGTAAGATCGCGGCGCCCGACAGCGTGCCTTTGAGACCCGCCCACATCCATTCGCCGACGACGATGTCGGTGACCGTCATCGGCGCGTGCAAGATGCTTTCCCAGGTTCGCTGCATTTTCAGACGCGTGAAAGCCGACCATAACCCTTCGAAGGAGGCCGAGTTCATCGCGCTGTAGCAGAGCATGCCGCTACCGAGGAAGGCGATGTAACTGAGGCCGCCGATCGAGGGCATCAAGCTGCCAAGGCCGAAGCCTAAGCCGACGAGCCAGATGAGCGGATCTGCAAGGTGACCGACGAGTGCGGAACCGATGAGCTTGCGCCAGACCAAGAAATTCCGATGGACAACATGCAGGAATCGCCAGCGGGTCGCGGTCCGATGCCCAGTCCCATGCTCAGTGTTCTGCGTGGTTGCGACGACAGCTTCAGTCACGCAAGTCTCTTCCTGTGAGCTTCAGAAATACGTCTTCGAGATTCGCGGATCGGCGCAGCGCTCGCAGCTCAGGTTGACCTTCGAGCGTCTTCATCAAGGGGTCGGGATCGTTGAGGTAGCAGAACGCTGTGTCGCCGGCGAGCTCGGCACGATCCGACAGCGGCTTGCCGTGCGCTTCGAACCAAACTTCGACCCCTTCTCCATACACCTCGATCACCACTGCTTCGATCTCACGATCGATCAAGGTGCGTGGCTCGGACTCTGTGATAATGGAGCCGTGATCCATGATTGCCACTCGATTGCACAAGCGCTGTGCCTCGTCCATGAAGTGAGTCGTCAGCACGATGGTGCGGCCTTCCGTCAGAAGTGCCTTGAGCCGGTCCCATACAAGATGACGCGCTTGGGGATCCAGTCCCGTCGTCGGCTCATCCATAAACAAAATCTGCGGATTGTTGACCATTGCGCGCGCGAGCGTCAGGCGACGCTTCATGCCGCCGGAGAGAGCCTCGATTTTGGCTTCAGCTTTGTCGCTCAACCCTGCGAACTCGAGCAACGGTTGCACGCGAGCCTCACACTCACGACGCGACATCCCGAAGTAACGGCCGAATACAACGAGGTTCTCAGCGACCGTGAAATCAGGATCGAGCGTGTCGAATTGAGGCACGACTCCAACCCGCACGCGCGCCTCGCGCGCCCTCAAGGGTACCGGCAGTCCAGCTAGTGTGATGTCTCCGGAGTCAGGTCTAGTCAAACCTAAGCAGCAGCGAAGCGTCGTCGTCTTGCCCGCTCCATTCGGACCCAGCAAACCGAAGCAATGTCCAGCAGGCACATGAAAGCCCACGTCACGCACAACTTCCAAGCTGCCGTACCGTTTGTGTAGGTTCTGGACGTGGAGCATGGAGAGGGAAGGCGATAGGGGATAGCGGATAGGGGATAGGTCGATGCAGAGAGGACGAGCGTATCGCGCAATTACGGGAAGAAAGGGCCTCGCCGACAGGTGCGAGATGTCTGACTATCCCCTATCCGCTATCCCCTATCGCCTTCCTTCTTCCCAAACTAACTCGGCATTCGCGGCGGCAGCGCGCTTCAGGACGCTGAGTAGCGGGACTGCGCGCGTGGTCAACGCTATCGGCGGTTGCCTATCCTCGAGCTCTTTGTCTTCGTCGGCAGCCCAGTCTTCATTATCCGCAGGTCTTGCCGGAGTGTCGGCGTGGGTTGCCATCTTCAAGCGCTCGACTGCTGACTCGAGGCTTTGCAATGCAGCGGGCACGTCCTCCGCGTTCAATGCGCCTGGAACATGGCCACTTGCTCCCATGAGCTTCAATAGCTCGACTGCCGAGTCCTTGAACATAGTGATCGACTCGGTGGCGGAAGATCGGAAAGTCACTAGCATTTCGCACCCGCGTAGAAGGTCTCAAATGTGTTTAACGCAACGATCTTCATCGTGGCCAGGTTCCTGATTATCGCAGCTCTTGAGAAGACAGCGCCGCGCTCATCATTTTCTCTGCCTGCTCTTGCTCCAAGCCTTGGCCGATTAACGTGGCGATTGCAGCTTCGAGAGATTCCGCTTTTCGAGCCGCGACGATCGCCAGCGCCCCGGCCAGGTTCGCAAAATACACGCCTCTGGACAGCTCGTTCATCTGCGCGGGGGAGACATGTTGCGCTTGATCGCGCAGTACCGCGACGGATTCATCCGACATCTCCCACGCGTTTGCAATGCGCAGCGCGACGTGCGAAGAATGTCGCCGCATTGCGCGTATGAATACTTCCGCACGCGGCATGATGTTCGGCGACTCGCGGTACTTCTCGTTCGTCAGACGGAAGATGACGATGCGGGCCAAGGGTTGCAGCACCGCGAGCAATTGTGCGATGAATTGATCGCAACCCCGGTTCAACTTGGCGTAGCACTCTGCGGCTGCCGCCGCTCGTTGAGCCTGCTCCCAGGTGAGCGGCGCAAATGAATCGAAATAGCCCTTCGGCATCCGAAAGACAGGTTGCATGATCGCCGTCGCCATCAGTCGCCGCAGGCCGTCCGTGCCCAGCAGCCATACCGCTCGATCGATGTTATCTACGCGTGCGGGAGACACTCGATAGAAGGCGGTGTTTGCCTGCTGCAATACCCCACCAGCAATCGCTGGATCCTCGAGGATGAGCTTGACCAGGGTCTCTCGTGAAACTTCCGGGTCGTTCAATGCTTGCATCAGCTTTGGCAGTAGCATCGGCCGACGAGGAAAATAATCGCGCTGATGAACGGATTGATCCGCTGCTTCATCGATCCGATCGAGCACGATCGCGTGCTCGTCGCGGATTTGATAATCGAATCGTTGAACTCCGAAAGCGAGTTTGAATCCTTCGGCCACTGCGGCATCGATCGCCTCGGTGGAAAAAGGGATCTGCTCTGCGTCAGGCAAAGATTGAGTCGCGGCGGACTCAGCGGGACCTGTAGATTTCCCTTCCTCGACCCGAGCGCGCGGATTGGGCTTGGATAGCCACAGCACGATCCCGGCCGGGACTAAAAGCACAATGAGCATCCAGTAAGTAATGGCGGCGACCCCATAGATGCAGGAGTGGCCATGATAGAGCCTACGGAAGAGGCGTGACAGGGGCACGTCCCAAGGAGTGTGACTCAAGGAGTGTGACTCGTGAATCGTGACTCGCGGGTCGTTGGAACGAGAATCGAGACGGTGGTCTTTTCCTTGCTACCCGCGAATCACGAGTCACGACCCGCTCTCTAGCTCGGCTGTGACTCGCGGGTCGTCGCACGCTGCCGTTCGCAGCTAGACTTACGCTCCCTTCCTAAGTAGGCCTCACCGCTAGATCGTGCATCCATCAACACCTCTCATCGAACTCGCACATTGCTCGATCGTTTTTGAGGATCACCCGGTTCTAGACGACATCAGCTTTGCGCTTCGCAAAGGCGAGCGCTGGGCATTGATCGGCGCCAACGGCTCAGGCAAGACCTTGCTTCTGAAGATGCTTCGAGGCGATGTCTGGCCGACTCCGACCGGATCTGAGCGCCGCACTTACGCTCTCGATGGCCGAGCCAGTCTCGAACCGGCGGGAAGCAAAGAACGCATTGCCTATATCGGCCCCGAACGGCAGGACAAGTACGTTCGATATGGGTGGGATCTGAGCGTGCTCGAGGTCGTGACGACGGGGTTGTTCGATGAAGACATCCCGCTCACGCAGCCGACCCGAGCCCAGCGGGCGCGCATCGTGCGCGTGTTGAAGCGCTTCGGTCTTTGGGGTCTACGCGATCGTCGCTTACTGCGTTTATCTTATGGTCAGCGACGCTTAGCGCTCGTTGCGCGCGCATTTGCGAGTAATGCTCCGGTGTTACTACTCGATGAGGTGTTCAATGGCCTGGATACGAGAACTCGCGCAAAACTCAAGCGCGCACTGGAAACTCCGCGCAGCAATCAAGCTTGGGTGCTGACGACACATCGACCGAAGGAACTGCCGCGTAACGTCACACACATCGCGCGTATCGTTGCCGGGCGAATTGTCTACGCTGACGCTGTCAAATACGGCGCGAACGGAAGAGGCTCCATCAGCAATGTGCTTGCGCAGTCGGCACAAGGAACGAAGACGCAGCGAGTGAAGGGAATCGAAAAGAGAGGCGGTAGCGCTGATGCGAGTGTCGGGGATCGCGGAACCAAGATCAAAGCAGCCCCCTACCTAGCCTTCCCCCGCAAGCGAGCGAAGGAACCCGAGAACCGGCGGCACGAAAGGGAGAATAGACGCGGCAATGAAGATGCCGATTCCAGGAGGGCGGCTGCCTGGCTCGTACGAATTCGCAACGCCAGCTTGTTCCGTGACTATCGGCCGGTATTGCGCAACTTCGATTGGACCATTCGTCGCGGTGAGCATTGGGCGATCTTGGGTGCGAATGGCTCGGGAAAATCGACATTGCTCGGCCTGTTGTACGGAGACATGCACCCGGCGCTCGGCGGCACGATCGAGCGTGCGGGCGCGCCGAAGGGCACCAGAATCGAGACTTGGAAACAACGTGTCGGCTGGGTTTCTCCTGAGCTTCAAGCGGATCATTACCTTGCGCATTCGATCGAAGAGATCGTGATCTCAGGTCGCTACTCGAGCGTTGGACTCAACGATCCGGCGACCGCGAGCGACCGGAAAGCTGCACAAAAATGGCTGAGCTTCTTCGGCATTACGGCGTTGAAGGAGCGCAAACCGCGCGCGGTATCGTATGGGCAAATGCGGCTCGCGCTCTTTGCGCGCGCCATGATCAACACACCAGAGCTCTTGCTGCTGGATGAACCTTGCACAGGCTTGGATGGGGATGTCAGAACGCATGTCTTGAGCGTGCTCGAGAAACTCGCTCGCAGCGGCGTTCAGATCGTGATGGCTGTGCACGATCCGGAGGACATCATCGAGTCAGTGAAGCATGTGCTGAGGATTGGGCGTGGAGGGAAGGTGACGGTGGAGTAGGGGTTAAGGGGTGAGGCATGCGCCATGCGATGTGAGGCGTGAGGCGTGAGGTGAAGAGGCCCCCTCCCTAACCCTCCCCCGCGAGCAGGGGAGGGAACCGGACACGAGAAGTGACTCGTGGTTAGTGAATAGCGGGTCGTCGGAAGATGCGGAGCGGTAGTCCTGTTTCTCTTGCGATCCGCGAATCACGAGTCACCACCCGCTTTGATTGCACTACACCTGCACCTCCGCCTCGTACACGATTACCGCATCGCCCACGATGCGAACAGCTTGAGCGACTTTGCCTGAGGTTTCGACTTCGACGTCGACGACGCCGGCGCGGCGGACCCATTGTCCTTGTTGACCGCGGAAGGCGACGCGCCCGTCTGTCGCTTTGATCAGCTCTTGATTGATGAGATAGACGCCGAGCATGCCGTGGGCATTGCCGCTGACCGGGTCTTCGGGAATGCCCAGAGCGGGGCAGAACATTCGTGAGGTCGTGCCGACGACGCCATCGATGTTTGTCAACGCAAAGACAAAATAACCCTCGGCGCCTACGTGAGGCGTCAGGCGCGCGAGCTCTTCGAAGTCGGGTTTCAACGAGCCCAGCAGATCCGGCGACTTCAAGCCGATCAACAATCGGCTGCTACCCTTCGTCAGAATTTGCAGCGGACAATCGATGTGCAAGCTCGGGCTTGAAATGCCGAGGGCATTCAATACTTGCCGGCGATGATGGTCCGGAACGATTGGACCGAACGAAGGTGGGCTTTGGGTGATCGCGATTCGAAAGTCACCCTCGGCTTCGGTCACTTCGATTTCAACGACGCCCGCCCCGGTACGCTGGCGTAATTTTCCGCGCGGTGCACCAGCCGTTTTGGCGCAGACGTATTGCGCCGCAATCGTCGCATGGCCCACGAACGGCACCGGATGACGCGGCGTAAAGAATTTCACCTGCATGTCGTGATCGCCACTCTCCGCCTCGAGGACGAATGCGGTTTCGCCGTTGACCTCAGCGGCGATGGTTTGCATCTGCTCCTCGGACAACTCATCCGCATCGAGCACTACGATGGCGGGGTTGCCGCGAAAGCGCTGACGCGTGAACGCATCGACATGAAATAGTCGACAACGGCGCTGACTCATGGAAGGAAAGCCCTCTAAAGATTAGGAGCCGCACGATGGCGGAAGCGTACGCGAAGCGCAAGGGAGAGGCCGTGGGCGGTAGTGTCTCGCGGGGACGCTCCTCGTCTTTCGAGGAGTGTCCCCTTCTGCCTCTGATGGGGACACTCCTCGAAGACGAGGAGCGTCCCCGCCCCTCCACCTATCCGCCATCCGCTATCCCCTATCCCCTTCGCTCCCCATCTGTGTAAGAATCGCGTCCGCCTAGGGGTGGCTCTCAATGAGCCTGAGATGCTGGATGCGCCATTCGCGCTGATCAGTGGACCCGTTGAACCTGATCCGGTTAGTACCGGCGTAGGGAGCAGGTCGTGCGATTCATCGCCCATCGTTTTACTGCTTTCATTTCGCTCGTACCCGGCTCTTCTTAACTTTAAGGAGATCTGGAGATGCGTTTTTCCAGTTTGAGTTACCTTGCGCTCTTGAGTACAGGAGCGCTCTCGCTTGTACATGCAGCGGACACCGTGGATGAGGTCGTCGTAACGGCGACTTTCCGGCAACAAGCCTTGCAGGACGTTCCCGCCAGCGTAACCGTGCTCGATGCGGAGACGTTGGCCGAGGCGGGCCGCCAGCATTTCCAGGATGTATTGGCGCTCGTACCCAATCTACATTGGGCCGGAGCGACTTCGCGCCCGCGCTACTTTCAGATCCGCGGTATCGGCGAGCGCGAGCAATATGAAGGTGCGCCTAACCCTTCAGTGGGCTTTCTGATCGACGATATCGACTTCAGCGGCATCGGCATGCCCGCGACGCTATTCGATGTGGGCCGCATCGAGGTTCTAAGAGGGCCGCAAGGTACGCGCTATGGTGCGAATGCGCTCGCCGGCTTGATCGTCGTTCGCGGCAATGAGCCGGATGCGACTCCGGGTTACTCGGTCGAGGCAGGTGTTGGCGATCACGGATCTCGCTCGGCGGGCGTGGTGGCAACAGGTCCGGTGGATGCGCTCGACTCCGCATGGCGCTTGTCTTTGCAGCAACAGCAAAGCGATGGATATATCCGCAATCGCTTTTTGGGTCGCAACGATACCAATGAGCGCGATGAGCTCACCGGTCGCTTCAAATGGCGTTGGGATGCGAGCGATGCGACCGTCGTCGATTTCACGCTCCTGCATGCCGATCTGCAAAACGGCTATGACGCGTGGACGATCGACAACTCACGCAACTCTCTGTCGGACCGGCCCGGCGAAGATTCACAGCGAGCAACGGGAGCATCTACGCGCATCACGACGACCGCGTGGCAGCCGTACACGTTCACTGCCATCGCCTCTTATGCAGATTCCGACAGCACGAACAGCTTCGATGCGGACTGGGGGAATGCCGAGAGTTGGGGTAGCTACACCTATGACTATTTTCAGCGATCGGATCGGGATCGCCGCAGCGGAACATTGGAAGCGCGCTTAGCGTCGCCGGATGCGAGTGCGCCGGGCGAGCTTGCGTGGCTGATCGGTTCGTATGCGATGCGCATGGAGGAAGAGGGTCGCGATCGACTTGATGGCGTATACGCCGATCCTTCGGATCCCACCTGGGACGGAACCAGCGCGGATGACATGTCGAGCGAATATGGTGCGACGAACATTGCGGTGTTCGGGCAACTCGATCAACTCATCAGTGATCGCTGGCGTTGGTCATTGGGTTTGAGGCTCGAGCAGCGCGATGCCGACTACTCGGATCGCGGTATCGCAAGCGGCGCACCGCAGATTTCCGATCTTAGTGCCAAAGATCGCATGATCGGCGGTCAAGTTTCGCTGAGCGCGGATTTAACTGAGGATTCCACCGCCTACGTTTCTGTATCACGCGGCTATAAGGCTGGCGGCTTCAATCTCGGCAACATTCCAGCGCAGGCGCGGCAGTTCGATCCGGAGTATCTCTGGAGCGCCGAATCTGGAATCAAGGTGAGCTTGTTGGATAGCCGTCTGTTCCTCGATGCGGCCGTTTTCTATCAGTGGCGGAAAGATCTGCAGATCCGCAGCGGCCAGCAGCTCGATCCCACGAATCCCGGCACGTACACGTTCGTGACCGACAATTTGCCGAGTGGATACAACGCCGGCATGGAGACGAGCTTGAATTATGCGGTGTCTTCCTCGCTCACCATCGGCGGCTCGCTCGGCCTTCTTCGGACGAAGTCAGCCGGCGGTGTGCGAGAAGACGGCAGCATTGCGCCTTCGCGCGAGCAAGCACATGCGCCTGAGTACTCAGCGGCGCTATTCGCGGACTGGCGCCATCCGAGCGGTCTGATGGCACGTATCGATGTCAGCGCCAAAGACAATTTTTATTTCGATGTGGCCAGCGATCACGATATGCAATCGCACTCCTATGCGCTTGCGAACCTGAAGCTTGGTTTTGAGCGAGATCGCTGGGGTGCATTCTTCTGGATCAGGAACGCGTTCGATGAGGGTTACGCGATCCGTGGCTTCTACTTCTACAACGAGCCCCCATTCTTCGAGAAGTCCCTCTACACCCAACTGGGGGATCCGCGCCAACTCGGCTTTACGGTCAGATGGCAGATGTAGGTGCAGAGTCGAACGCCAGCTGCCTTTCACCTCAAGCTACACGACTCACGCCAGGAGCTAACATGCATACCGCCATTGAAATCAGCCTGTATCCGCTCGACACGGACTACATTCCACCGATCAAAGCATTCATCGATCGGCTCAACACCTATCCGGAAATCAAAGTCACGACCAACGCGATGAGCACCCAGATCGCAGGCGAACATGTTCGCCTATTCGAGATCTTGGCAAAGGAAACGGCGGTGACTTTTCGAGAAACCGGTAGAAAGGTGTTCGTGATGAAGGTATTGGGAGGAAGTGAAAGAAGTGGATGACGTGTGGACGTGCACGGGTATGCAGGGCGCCGCTTGCGCCTTTCTGACCCTACACGTTGTCCACCTCTACACGTTTTCACGGACCAGTATGCAACCGCTCATCGACCAACTGCTCGCAACCTCGCCCGCAGAAGCCATTGCTGCCTCCCTCGGCCTCGCTTATCTCTTGCTCGCGGTGCGACGCAATCTGTGGTGTTGGCTGTGCGCGTTCACGAGCACAGCGATCTATCTGGTGCTGTTTGCGCAGGCGAAGCTGTATATGCAGTCCGCGCTGCAAGTGTTCTATTTGGTGATGGCAATCTATGGCTTCATCGAATGGCGTAGAGGACGCTCGGGCGATGGCGAGGTACTCATTCGAGCGTGGCCGCTCAAGATGCATCTGCTAGTGCTGGGTGTCGTCACAGCAGCCACCGTCGTGAACGGTTGGTTGCTAGCTCGCGGGACGGATGCGGTTGCGCCTTATCTGGATTCGTTCGTGACTTGGAGCAGCGTCGTGACTACGTGGATGGTTGCCCGCCGTTTGATCGAGAACTGGCTGTATTGGATCATCATCGATGCGTTGGCGGCCTATCTTTACTTTAGCCAGGGCTTACTCGTCACGACCTTGCTGTTCGTGCTGTATGTAGGCATCGTCATTCATGGATACGTTCAGTGGCGGCGTCAGCACGTTCGACAGCTCGCCGCAGCGCTCGTGTAGATTCCGGCGATCAACCTCAATGGCGGGCTGCAGGGCACGGATCATCACACAAGATAATGACTACGCACCCATCGGGCGATTCCACGCCTGCAACAATCGCCGCTTCTGCGTTGGGGGTGGACGCAGACGCGATTTGCTCCCTCGAGCGCATCAAGCATGGATTGACGAACGATAGTTGGCGAGTTCGAACCGTCAGCGATGTCGTCATCGTGCGGCTCAGTAACCCTTCCGAAGCATTACTGCAAATCGACCGAGCCAGCGAAGCACGTGTTCTAAAAGCTGTCGCAGGCGCAGGTCTAGGCCCTGAGATCTTAGTGTGCGATCCGGCGCGACGCGTGCTCGTGACGCGCGATCTTGGCAAGACCTGGAAGCAGGGCGAGGCTCATGTTCCATCGAACCTCCGTCGTATCGCGAAGCTGCTGCGCTCGTTGCATGTCATGGCGATTCCGCCGCAGGTGCGACGCGTCGATCTGGTCGAGACCATTCAAGGATATCTTCGGGCGCTCGATGAACGAGGCCATTGCTCCGAGCTGAATAACGAGTCGATTCGTCTGCGGGCGCAACACGCAGCGCTCGCGTTGCGGCATAACTCCGAAGAGGCGTTGTGTCACAACGACGTGCATCACCTGAATATTATCGATGATGGAACATTGCGCCTCATCGATTGGGAGTATTCAGGTGTCGGCGAGGCGATGTTCGACCTCGCCTCGATTTGCGTCTACCACCGCTTCGCGCATCACGAACGCGAGCACCTGCTCGAAGCCTACTTGCAGGCCCCCACCGCTGCCGCTCCTCATCGCCTCGAACTGGCCTGCTGGCTCTTCGAGTATGTGAAGGAGTTGTGGATGGAGGTACGCGCGGACGCGCGCTGACGGATGGCTGCCAGGTGGGTGCTAGATGGCACCCAGGTTAACTGTTGACGGTTAGATGCGTGCGAGATGGCACCCAGGTTGACTGTTGACAGTTGACCGTTGACAGTCGGAAGGACAAGGAAAGGATTCGTGGAGCGGCCACTGCGTGCTCTACTTTCTGACCGTCAACCGTCAACCCACAAGAAATGCCCACCATTCATCTCACCGACATCTACGGTACCGAACACGTCATCGAAGGCTATGACGGGCGCAAGCTCATGGAGACGCTGCGCGAGTACGAGTTTGGTGTCACCGCAAGTTGCGGGGGCATGTGCTGCTGCGCGACCTGTCACGTCTATGTCGATCCAGAGTGGGTGCCGAAGCTGCGCGAGATGCAATCGGATGAACGCGAGTTGATCACCACGCTGTCGACGTATCAGCCGGGTGTTTCGCGGTTGTCGTGCCAGGTAGACCTAACCGCGGAACTGGATGGATTGAAGGTGACGGTAGCGCCCGAGGAGTAAAGCGAGGGCCAGCCGAGTTCCTCGGCAAGCAAGCCTCGGGCAAGCGGGCCGTGAAGACGCGGCAAGCGAGCCGATGGAATCGGCAGGCCAGAGTAAGAACGAGGCCAGAGTATGGACACATGAGAAGAGAGACAACTCATGACGAAAGGGGCGACGCCGCATCCTACTTCCTTTCTGGCCTGCCGCGTCTTCGCGGCTCGCCTGCGCCGTCCGGAGCTTGCCTGCCGCCAGGCTCGCTTGCCGTCAGGCCTGCTCCTATTTCTTCTCCGTCTGCTTCGCAACGGCTTCAGCGGCCGCCTTGATTGCCTCTGGATCGCCGAGAAACTTACGTGACTTCGGCTTCAAGTTGTCATCGAGGTCGTACTGAATCGGTACGCCGGTGGGAATGTTGAATTCGACGATGTCGGCATCCGACATGCCGTCGAGCATTTTCACCAATGCGCGCAGACTGTTGCCGTGAGCGACGATGAGCACGTTGCGGCCCGCTTTGAGCTCGGGCGCAAGGCGGCTGTTCCAGTAGGGTAGAACGCGTTCGAGCGTCGTCTTCAATGATTCAGTTGACGGCAACTCATTCGGATCGATGCCCGCGTAGCGGCGCTCGAAGCGAGGATGACGCTTGTCATCTTGTGTGAGTGCGGGAGGCGGAATGTCATAGCTGCGCCGCCAGACTTTTACTTGCTCCGCGCCATGCTTCTGGACGGTCTGGGCTTTGTCGAGTCCCTGCAGTGCGCCGTAATGGCGCTCGTTCAAACGCCAGCTGCGTTCGACCGGCAGCCACATCAAATCCATCTCGTCCAAAATAATCCACATCGTGCGAATGGCGCGCTTCAGCACCGAAGTGAACACCAGATCGAACTCGAATCCTTCCGCCTTCAGCAGCCGGCCCGCATCGCGCGCCTCATTCCTACCTTGGTCAGTCAGGTCCACATCGACCCAACCAGTGAAGAGGTTCTGAAGATTCCAGGTGCTTTGTCCGTGACGGATCAGTACGAGTTTGCCGGGCATGGGGGATTAGGGGGTAATGATTCGGGGGTCGGGGGTAGCAAGAATAGGAAGGCGCGCTTTATACCAGAAGTCGAGAAAGAGTGAGGAGTGACGAGTGACCGGTGACGGGCCAGAAAGGGGGGCTTTTCGCCGGCGATCCGGCCAAAAGCACCGATGCTCCTGGGATGTTCGGATATACGTGCGAACTTTTCGT
>JAICPY010000177.1 GCA_025929585.1 Steroidobacter sp. | reverse complement strand
CTTTGCAGGGGCTTCTCGACCGTTTGGCGTCTGCTTCGCGCCTCGTTGATCGCATTCTGTCGAATGGCCCGTAACTCGCCCGTGATCTCATCCGCCAGCATCTCTTGCAACCCCAACCCGAAGAGATGAGGTGCATCGCGACTATCCGGTCTCGTTACGACATCTCCACCAAACCCCGCAGATCCACGGGGCCGCCCATGACAGCCGGCGCAACTTTCGATCAAACCTGCGCCGATCGCCCCTTGCATGTCGATATCGCCGATGCCGTCGTTCGTGCGCGGGCCGAAGCCTTGAGCATTCGTGAACTTGCGTTGGAACACTTGTCGGCCACGCCTGATCGATCGCGCGGGGTCGCGCAGAATGATGTAGGTCGAAGAATCCGGCGTGAACGCATCTCCCACTCCCGCTCCGATTTGCTCCTCCAGCGATTTGAATATTCCTGCTCGTTCTATGTTGGGTGTTTGTGTCTGATCGGTGAGTTGCGCGCTCGCGGTCTGCATGCAACACACGGCCGCAACGAAGGTCGCAGCCTCATACAGAAGCCTCGTCTTGATGATCATAAGAGCTCTCCCATGATGCCCGCTGCCGTGCGGGTCGTTTACTAGTCAACATGCATCGGTTGACTACGCGATGCGCGAGCGAGCCTACTCTCATGTAGGTCACGCGACGATTCGCGATGTGGAGATGAAGTCGGCACATCTACGTAGGCTATCTGTTGCCTTCTCAACGCCGTAGATCGCATCGCACAACACCGTCTCTTGATACCGACATGAGACCGAGCGTTTCACGGCACGATAGCTCAGGTATGTCGCGTAGAGCTCATGGTTTGGATAGAAAGGCGGGAATGCAGACGCGTCCGTAATAGGCAAATGTCGCCTCATTGCGACTCAAGTTCGCAACGCAGCGATCGGCTGTTCAATCCTGCTCGAAAAGATTTAATGCTATGGCGCCGTCGCTTAGATTTTGTCGCGTTGCGATTCAATGGCCCCTACAACACGATGCGCATCAGCGGCGGCCTTATGGCGCCAGGTGCCGATCGCTACTGAATTGTTTCTGTGGGCGACGCTATCACTGCATGCTCGCGCGAGCATGCGCCACTAAAAGCAGCAAGGGAAAGCGAGCACGTCGCCTTGATGACGATGCGCAGGCGCGCAATTGCGCGTGCTATCGAATTCTTTTCTGCCCCTGCCAATATCTGATCACGACGAACCCGGTGGCCATGCCGCCCAAGTGTGCAAAGTGCGCGATGCCCGAAGCGGTTTGCGTGATACCTAAGTAGAGCTCCAATAGTCCGTATAAGGTCACGAACAACCAAGCAGGCATCGGGATTGGGGGGAAGATCAGCATGATCATGCGCTTGGGATAGGCCATGCCGAACGCGAGCAACAATCCAAACACCGCACCTGAGGCGCCAACGGTCGGAGCCGGCGGCAATCCGGCTTGCGTCACCACGATGATGTGCATCGCCGCGGCACCGACGACGCAAAGTAGATAGTAGACAAGATAGCGCTTCGGTCCGAATAGCCGCTCGATCTCCGAGCCGAACATGAAGAGCGCAAACATGTTGAAGAACAGATGAGCCATTCCACCGTGGAGAAACCCATAGGTAAGCAACTGCCAGGGTTTGAAATACGGCAACTGGGGTGGCCAAAGCGCGAACCAAACCTCGATTAGGCCGCCGAGCAGGTTCTGCAGAATGAATATGCCAACGTTGGCGAGGATGAGCGCTTTGTTGATGGGTGTGATCTGATCGAGCATCGCGTCAGTATGAGGATGAACGCTGCAGATTCAAACCGCACGGGTGAAAAAAAGCCCGCTATGCGCGGGCTTCGGGGCACGCAGGCCCAGTACTTCCGAGGAGAACAGCGAACAAGGAAAAAGTTGCGTCAAGCCGCGTGAGCACCGAGCGGTGAATGAGGCTGGAAAGGCAATCCAAGATCCCGAGCGACGGCCGCGTGCGTAATCGCACCGGCTCGAACGTTCAAGCCTTGGGCGAGATACGGATCGAGGATGAGCGCTTCTTCCACGCCGTGATTAGCCAACGCCTTCACGTAGGGCAAGGTTGCATTCGTCAGCGCGAAAGTAGACGTGCGCGGCACAGCGCCGGGCATGTTCGTTACGCAGTAATGCACGACGCCTTCGTCGATGAACGTGGGACTTGCGTGATTCGTCGGCCGGCTCGTCTCGAAGCAACCGCCTTGGTCGATCGAAATATCGACGATGACCGAACCGGGCTTCATCTTGCGGACCATGCTGCGAGTTACGATCTTAGGAGCAGCAGCACCCGCGACGAGCACCGCGCCAACGACGAGGTCGGCCTCCACGAGGAGCGACTCGATGGCATCAGCCGTAGAAGCGCACGTCTTCAACTTGCCGGCGAAAATCGCATCGAGTGAGCGCAGCTTCCGCAAAGAAGAATCCACGACGGTGACGTCGGCACGCAGTCCGACAGCCATTTCCGCCGCCGCCGTTCCTGACACTCCACCGCCCAGGATGACGACTTTCGCGGGAGGAACTCCCGGGACGCCCCCGAGCAGAACACCGCGGCCGCCGTTAGCCTTTTGCAATGATGCCGCCCCGACCTGTACGGACATGCGGCCCGCCACTTCACTCATAGGTGTAAGCAAGGGCAACGAACCATCGGGTGAGCCGACGGTTTCATAAGCAATCGCCGTCGCACCCGCTTCGATCAGTGCTTCGGCTTGTTTGAGATCGGGCGCCAGATGCAGGTACGTGAATATCGTTTGTCCCTCGCGCAGCATTCTGCATTCTTCGATCTGCGGCTCTTTGACCTTCACGATGAGATCCGAGCGATCGAACACCTCTTTCGCCTCGGCGGCGATGTTCGCGCCCGCCGCGATGTAGTCCTCATCGCTAACGCCGATGCCGGCACCTGCGCCGCTCTGCACCAGCACTTGATGTCCCGCATTGACGAGCTCTCTCGCGCCGGCCGGTACTAGGCCGACGCGATATTCATGCACTTTGATTTCCCTCGGGACCCCGATCCGCATACACACCTCGACACCATTGGAATGCCGAAAACTGTAGGACGCACCAGCCGGCAGAAAGGTGCACGTTCCGGCATACAATGCCGTGATCTTGGCAGATTCTTCTAGTATTTATTGATTCTGTGGCAGAATCTGCCACATGAAACTAGACCGCTATGACAAATCAATACTGCAGGCACTGCAGTTGGAAGGCAGAGTTTCCAACAGCGCCCTCGCCGAACGAGTGAATCTTTCCGAATCGGCGTGCCTGCGCCGGGTCAAAGCGTTGGAAGAATCGGGACTCATTGAAGGTTACACAGCGCTCCTGAGCCAGCAGAAGGCCGGCTGCCCCGTCAACGTTTTCGTCAACATCACGCTCGATAGACAAGATGAATCGGACCTGCGGCGCTTCGAAGACGCCGTTCGCAAGATTCCAGAGGTGATGGAGTGCTATTTGATGACAGGCGACTACGACTATCTCGTCCGCGTCGTTGTCGCCGACACCGCCGACTTCGAACGTCTACACAGTAAGTTTCTCACCCGCCTTCCCGGCGTCGCACGCGTGCACTCGAGCTTCGCACTGCGTACGGTGCAGAAATCGAGGGAGTTGCCGATTAGATAGTGAGTGATGAGAGCGTGATGGAGTGACAGAGTGACGCGATGACGGGGTGACGAAGTCGGAATAGGAGACGCTCATCCTGCCCTCTCCCTAGAGGGAGAGGGCAAGAAGAGACGGAGAGCGGAAGAAGGACGAACGAGGTACTTGCTGTCATCAGCAGCAAAAGTAACCAGAAACCATGATCGCCTCTCCCTTAGGGCGAGGCCGCAAGCGGCAGCGGCGGGTGAGGGTCTGCAAGGTGAAAAACTCGCACCTGCAATTTCTTCCTTCTGTCGACATCACCTGATCACCTCATCACCTTCTCCCAACGGCACTTCTCCCCTTCCGCATACGTTGTCATCGTATGCCTGCCAATCGAACTGACAACGCATCGCATGTCCGCATCGGCATCTCCGGGTGGCGCTATACGCCGTGGCGAGGGGTGTTCTATCCCAAAGATTTGCCGCAGCGTTTGGAGCTTTGGTATGCGTCGCGGATTCTGCCGACGATCGAGATCAACGGGTCGTTCTATTCACTGCAAAGACCGGAGTACTACGCGCAGTGGCACGATGAAACACCGGAGGATTTCGTCTTTGCCGTGAAGGGGCCGCGCTTCATCACACACATGAAACGCTTGCGCGACATCGAAGCGCCGCTGGCGAATTTCTTCGCCTCCGGAGTCTTCAATCTGAGAGCGAAGTTCGGACCGATCCTTTGGCAGTTTCCCCCGCAGTTTCGCTATGACAAGGAGAAGCTCGAGAACTTTTTCGCGCTGCTGCCCAAAGACACCGGCGAAGCACTCAAAGTCGCGCGCAAACGCGACTATCGGTTGAAAGGTCGAGCTCGCTTGTCGATCGACAGCGTCCGCCCACTTCGCCACGCCGTTGAAGTACGACACGAGAGCTTCGTCGTACCGGAATTCGTCGACTTATTACGAGGATTCAACATTGCACTCGTCATCGCCGAAACAGCGAAACGCTGGCCGATGATGCAAGACATCACCGCGGATTTCGTTTACATGCGTTTACACGGTGACAAAACTCTCTATCAAAGCGGCTACAGCGACCGGGCATTGGATCGTTGGGCGGGAAAAATCTCCGAATGGCGGCTCGGACGGGAGCCGCCTGACGTGCGCAAAACATCTCCTCTTCCCTCACCGAAGGCGAAGGCGCGGGACGTCTTCTGCTACTTCGACAATACCGACGTGAAACTGCGCGCACCCGTCGATGCCCAAACTCTGATGCGCAAACTTTCCCTCGAGCCAGGAACGCCCCCCTTACCTGAGAAACCGAACAAGCGCAAAGCCCCCATTTACCGTCCTCCGCCTTCAGCCAGAATCGAGGGTAATTCACGCATCTCCGCGAACGTGCGTTGAACGCCCACGGCGATCAACTTTTCGGCGGGGGTGTGCGCGCAGAATCCAAGCACTGATATGCCAGCCGCCACCCCTGCTTGCGCACCAATAGGCGAATCTTCGACTACCACACACTTCTCCGGCCGCACGCCCATCCTCGCTGCGGCATAGAGATAAATATCCGGCGCAGGCTTACCTCTCTTCACTTGCGTGACACTAAACAACCGATCCCGAAACCGCGGCAACAACCCAGTGAGTCCGAGCGTGAACTTCATTTTGTCTAGTTCACCGCTAGAAGCGACGCAAGCCGGAATCTCGATTTGATCCAGCGCCTCAATCACTCCCGACATCGCCTTCAACCCCTCGGACTCGAATGCGGCAAACGTCCTCTCCTGCAACCTTGCCTCGAAATCCACGGGAGGCGCTCGCCCGAGGCGCTGCTCCACGAGCTGCATGCAGTACGTCATCGGGTGACCTACGAAGTTGGCATACATATCCTCGATACTGGTGTGCAAACCCAGCTCCCCCAACATCTCAGCGAACACTCGATTTGCGATCGGCTCGCTGTCCACCAACACCCCATCGCAATCAAAGATGACTAAGCCAAAAGTTGATTCGGTCATTTAGGTTCACTGCACACGGTACGACATTCAGCCACACGGACCACGACGCTCCAGTGGTCGGGGCTGGAAGTTGTTTTCAAGACGTTCAAAAACAGGACGTTTTTTGTACGAGCCTACAAGGATGTATTCACGGCGGTCTTGAAAACAACTTCCAGCCCCGACCACGGCGGGATGGCACCCCCCAAAAACGTCAATGGACAACAAGCGATGGAATCGACTGTGACGCAGGCATCGTTCCTCCCCCTCCTGCTGGTTGGAAACGTGCTTTCGACCAGCCCCCAAGGCACAATTTGGCCTGCCGCGCTGGCCAAAACGCGGCTCTCGAGAACACACATATATATGAGTGGGACACCAGTCCACCAAAACAGGGAGAAAATATGAACGCTCAGACTCAGCAGAACCCTTACGCCCCACCCCAAGCCGAAGTCGGCGACATCGAAGATGGCGACGCGTCGGTCGAACAAGCAGGACGCGGCATCCGCCTGGGCGCCGCTGTTCTAGATACGATTATCGTGTTTGCGGTCATGCTGCCCATGGTGCTGTCTGCCGGGATCGCCGAATTGGTTGCCGACCCCGCCGCGGTGATCATGGGCGCATCCGGCCTGATCTCTATCGTAGCCTCCGTCGCCCTGATCGCCGTCACCATCGTGCTCGTGAAGCGTAATGGCCAGACGATCGGCAAGAAACTGGTTGGAATCAAAGTGGTGCGCAGCGATGGTTCACGCGCGAGCCTCGGCCGCATCTTCTGGCTGCGAAACATCGTCAACGCGATCCCGGCTGCGATTCCCTTCGTTGGGAGCCTTTATCAGCTCGTCGATCATCTCTTCATCTTCGGTGACAAGCGCCAATGCGTGCACGACAAAATCGCGGACACGATCGTCGTGAAAGCTTGACCGCAGACGCGTGAACAAGGACGTACTCGATACGGTCGTTTCCGCCGAGACGCCCGAAGGTATCGCAATCGAGCTCAGGCCAGCCGGCCTGAGCTCGCGTTGTTATGCCTACCTGCTCGACATGCTCATCCGCTTCGGGTTGCTCTACGTCATCATGGTCGGCACGGCGCTGATGGGCGGCTTCGGTATGGGCCTGATGCTGATTCTGCTGTTCTTGTTCGAATGGTTTTATCCGGTCGTCTTCGAGCTCAGCCGCTGGGGCGCGACGCCGGGTAAGCGCGTGCTCGGAATCAAAGTCGTAATGGACAATGGTCTGCCAGTCACGCCAGCTGCATCCATCACTCGAAATCTATTGCGTGCGGCGGACTTCATGCCGGCCCTTTATGGATTCGCGATCGTGAGCATGTTGATCCGACGCGACTTCAAGCGGCTCGGCGACATCGCCGCGAATACATTGGTTGTCTATCGTGCCCCGGCCGCAGCCAAAAGCACCTTGACCGATCTGGAGCCGCTCGCGCCCGTCGTTGCTTTGAAGCCTGAAGATCAAGCCGCGATAGTAGCTTTGGCCGCACGCGCGTCTCGACTCACGCCCGATCGGCTGGATGAGCTCGCCGCGCTCGCCGCTTGGGTTTCCGGGGACGCCGGCCGCAGCGGCCCCGACGTCACGCGACGCGTGTTAGCTGTCGCACAATGGCTGCTCGGCAAACGCTAGCTCAGTCATTACTCCAAAGCCGCCCTCATGACACCGCTCCAGTTCGAAGCACAGTATCAAAGCGAATGGGATGAGCTTCAGTCCCTACTCGCCCAGCTTCGCGGTACGCGCAAGACGGGCGCACCAGTGGCCGGCGACCGCGTCGCGAGCTTGTATCGACGTGCGTGCGAGCAGCTTGCTCTCGCGCGTGCGCGCTCGTATCCGGCATACATCGTGGAACGATTGAATGAGCTGACAGCCGATGCGCATCAACTCATCTACCAACGCCAAGAATTCGGCATCGGGCGCTTGCGCCGCATGATCGGATACGATTTTCCACGTGCGGTGCGCGCACACAGCCCTTATGTTTGGCTCTCCACTGCCGTGTTTGCTTTGCCGATGCTCATCCTCGGCTTGCTCGTCTACGCCAAACCCGAATTGATTTTGTCGATGGTCGATCCATTGACTGCCGCCGAGTTCGAACACATGTATTCCGAGGCGGAAGCCATTGGCCGACACCGCGATGCGAGCGGCGACTGGACGATGTTCGGCTTCTATATCCGCAACAACATAGGCATCGGCTTCCAGTGCTTCGCCGGCGGTTTGTTCGCCGGTGTGGGAAGCCTCTTCTTTCTAGCGTTCAACGGCGCCTTCTTCGGCGCGATAGCAGGCTTT